>DASZLH010000068.1:0-24978 GCA_035552495.1 Kapaibacterium sp. (SeqCode)
CGATGAAGTTGATGAACGAGATCGAAAGCGATGCAGCCGGCAAGATCGTAAAAATTCTGGTGGAGAACGGTTCACCCGTCGAATATGGACAGGCGCTGTTTTTATTGGAAATCTGAACCTTGATTTTATGAGATTCGAAAGATTCACTTGATTGCTTTTGAATCTATCTTATTCTTCTTATAACTCTCTTAAAATCAAGGTTCAGATAAAATGTTTTCAAAGATTTTAATTGCCAATCGTGGCGAGATCGCACTTCGTATCATCCGCACGTGCCGCGAGATGGGCGTGAAGACGGTCGCGGTCTATTCCGAAGCCGACCGGCATTCATTGCACGTTCGTTTTGCTGATGAAGCGGTATGTATCGGTCCACCGCCTGGCAAGGAAAGTTATCTCAATATTCCTCGCATAATTAGTGCTGCACATCTTACGGGCGCGGAGGCAGTCCATCCCGGTTATGGATTCCTTGCAGAGAATGCCGAGTTCTCCGATATCTGCGATGCGTCCGGTTTTGTTTTTATTGGGCCAAAGCCCGCCATGATCGAGGCCATGGGTGATAAAGCCCGCGCCAAAGAGACCATGAAAGCTGCAGGCGTGCCCGTCGTGCAGGGTTCCGATGGAGTGATAAAAGACCTGGACGAAGCGCGGCAAGTTGCTGAGTCCATCGGGTTTCCGGTTATCATCAAAGCGGTTGCCGGTGGTGGCGGACGGGGCATGAGGATCGTCCATAAAGCCGAAGAATTGGAGTCGAACGTGACGATGGCGCAGACCGAAGCCGCTTCCGCGTTCAACAACGGCGATGTCTATATCGAAAAATATATCGATAAACCTCGTCACATTGAAATACAGCTTTTTGGCGACACGCACGGGACAGTCGTCCATTATAACGAACGTGAATGTTCCATACAGCGGCGTCATCAGAAATTAGTGGAAGAATCGCCTTCACCGGTCGTTTCGGAAGAGACGCGAAGTGCGATGGGAGCAGCGGCCGTGAAAGGTGCGGCAAGTGTCGGATATATCGGCGCGGGAACGATTGAATTCCTGCTCGATAAAGACAACAAGTTTTATTTCATGGAGATGAACACCCGTATTCAGGTAGAGCATCCGGTTACCGAGCAGGTCATCGGACTCGATTTGATTCGCCAGCAACTCCATGTCGCGGCTGGCGGAAGAATATCCAAGCGACCGCGAAAGCCGGAAGGACATGCGATCGAATGCCGCATCAATGCGGAAGATCCGGAGAAAGATTTTCGTCCATCGCCGGGATTAATTACGAGCTTTCATGCACCGGGTGGATACGGCGTTCGTTTGGATTCGCATGTCTATTCGGGTTACCATATTCCACCCTATTACGATTCGCTCATTGGTAAGCTCATTACCTTTGGTGCTGACCGTAAAGAAGCGATCGACCGGATGCAGTCTTCGCTCGATGAGATGATCGTCGAGGGCGTAAAAACAACGATTCCATTTCATCGCGCGTTAATGCGCGACGAACGCTTCCGCGCCGGTCAGTTCGACACCCATTTTTTAGAGACGTTCGATTGGAAGAGCAAAGCTGTAGAGATTGCGCACTAAGATTCGTACATAAGAATATTTTTATTATTGACAAAACTCCCTCATGAATTTTCCATCCGATCTCAAGTACACCAAAGACCACGAATGGCTCCGCGTCGAGGGCACGACTGGCACCATCGGGGTTACCGATTACGCGCAGGGCGAACTCGGCGATGTCATCTATCTCGACCTGAAAGATGGTGTCAGCATCCAGGCGCATGAATCACTCGGCACCATCGAGGCGGTAAAGACCGTCAGCGATCTATATTCCCCTATAAGCGGAAAAGTCACCGCGGTCAACAGCGCGCTGAACGATACACCCGAGACGGTCAACAAAGATCCGTATGGTGAAGGCTGGCTGGCGAAGCTCGAACTTTCGAATCCGAAAGAGGTTGAAACATTACTCGGTGTAGACGAGTATAAGAAACTGATCGGTCAGTAAGGACCAAGAGAAATTACGGTGCTGAGAGCTATGCTTTCAGCACCTTAGTTTTTTTTTTGGACTTATGGCTCACACTGGCGACTCTGTTCTGATCCTCGATTTCGGCTCGCAATACACGCAGCTCATTGCTCGGCGCGTGAGAGAACTTGGCGTCTATACCGAAATCCTTCCCTGCAATGTGCCATTTTCGGAAATCGAGCAATTCCATCCTTGCGCAATTATTCTTTCCGGCAGCCCTTCGAGTGTTTATGCGCCCGGCGCTCCAAAATGCGCGCATGAAGTTTTCACGATGGGCAAGCCCATTCTTGGTCTCTGCTACGGTCTGCAACTGATTGCGTACGAGCTCGGCGGCGAAGTCGATAAAAGCGCGCATCGGGAATATGGCCGTGCCGAAATTATCGTTGAGGATAAAAAGTCGAAGCTGTTTAAGGATATTCCTCCTCATGCAAATGTCTGGATGTCGCATGGCGATTCGCTGAGTAAACTTCCGCCGGGATTCCATGTAACAGCTCGGACTGCAAATGCGCCGCTTGCAGGCATTGCCAATGAGGATGAGTCTATTACAGGAATTCAATTCCACCCCGAAGTCGTGCACACCGAAGGTGGCACGCAGGTACTTTCGAACTTTCTCTTTGAGATCGCAAAGGTTAAAGCGAACTGGAATCCACGCGATTTTATCGAAGCGACGGTTGCCGAGATTAAAGAAAAAGTTGGGGATGCGACCGTCATCTGCGCGCTTTCGGGCGGCGTCGATTCTGCGGTGGCAGCCGTGCTTGTGCATCGAGCGATTGGCAAGCAACTTAAGTGCATTCATGTCGATAATGGCCTTATGAGACGGGGCGAAAGCACAGAAGTCGTTCATACGTTTGGCGATCATTTCGGGATCGACCTCGATTTCCGTGATGCAACCGATCTCTTTTTGACGCGACTTGCAGGGATTTCGGAACCCGAACAAAAGCGCAAAATAATTGGGAAAACATTTATCGATGTGCTCGCCGAAGAAGCGGAAAAATTTCGAGGTGCGAGTTTTCTTGTGCAAGGGACTATTTATCCGGACGTGATCGAATCACTCTCTCTGAAAGGGCCGTCGCAGGTGATAAAATCGCATCACAATGTCGGTGGACTTCCGGAAAAAATGCACTTGAAGCTCATCGAGCCGCTGCGCGAACTCTTTAAAGATGAAGTTCGCAACGTCGGACGCGCGCTTGGTATCCCAGAACGATTTATCGACCGGCATCCCTTTCCCGGGCCGGGCCTGGCGATTCGGGTCATCGGAGAAATTACGCGCGAGAAGCTCGAACTACTCCGATCGGCCGATGCGATCTTTATTGAAGAACTTCGAACCTGGAAACTCTATGCAACTACATGGCAAGCGTTCGCCGTCGTCCTACCCGTGCAGACAGTGGGAGTAATGGGAGATGAGCGGACCTACGAGAATGTCGTCGCCTTGCGAGCGGTCACCAGTGTCGATGGAATGACGGCCGATTGGGCCCGATTGCCACATGAATTTCTCGCGCACGTCTCGAACCGCATCGCCAATGAAGTCCGCGGCCTAAGCCGTGTCGTCTACGATATTAGCTCGAAGCCCCCGGCAACGATCGAGTGGGAGTAGCCGATGATTATTCCGAAGGATGCCATCATTGCTGAGGAAAAGATACGAGATTATCTTCTCAAGCCCCAGGATAAAGATGATAAGTCCGGATTTTTCGGTCTGGCAGGTTATTCGCGAGAAGATTATTGGGAGCTTACCCGGGATATTCGTAATCAACTTCTCCTGCCGTTGCAGAATTTCAAGGGGAGCGCGGACACGGGGATATTTACATGCACCGGGGCCTACTGCGCGGGCCAAATGGCATTGTGTTGACTATCCGCGCTATTTGGATTTTGAACTTATTAGGTGAAATTCGATTTGTTACGTTAGTACCAGATCCAAAGCGTTATCGCAATGAAATTCGAGCTATTTAAACGAGTGGCATTGTCCGTCGATATACCTGAGCATCGTCTGAAAAAAGGCGACATTGCGACGGTTGTTGAATATCTTCCTGAAGGGAATAATTCTGGACCAGGGTATGCGCTTGAGGTCTTCAATACTTTGGGTGAAACAATCGACGTATTAACCGTTGCGGAATCGGAAATTGAGCTGCTCCGGTCCGATGAAGTCTGGCATGCCCGACATCTGGTCGAAACAAGATGAGAAGCTATGCCAGCACCAATTCGATCGGGCAATGGTCGCTGCCCATTACTTCGGGATAAATGGTGGCATTGCGGACTTTGGACATTAGTCCATCCGTTACAAAAAAGTAGTCGATGCGCCAGCCGATATTACGCTCGCGCGCCTGACGGAAATTGTCCCAATACGTGTATTGCTCCGGCTCCTGATTATAGACACGAAACGCATCGACATAGCCCATGTCGGCGATCTTATCGAGCCAGGCCCGTTCCTCCGGTAAAAAGCCCGATTGCTTCGACCATTCTTTCGGTCGCGCCACGTCGATCTCTTTATGCGCGGTATTGTAATCGCCGCAGATAATAAGCTCGCGCCCATCCGAGCGGCGCTCCTGCCATTCCTCTAACAGATGATCGTAAAAATCGAGTTTGTATCGCACACGCTCCGGGCCGCGTCCACCGTTCGGGAAATAAACATTATACAGAATAAAATCTCCGTAGTCGGCAGAAATTACGCGGCCCTCGCAATCGAACCGCGTTGCGCCACAGCCGGAGATAATCTGGGCTGGTTTCGGTTTTGTATAAATCGCGACGCCCGAATATCCTTTCTTCTCGGCGCTCGCAAAATGCGAATCATAGCCATTGATAGCAATAAGCTCCGGCCCGAGTTGATCGGGCATCGCTTTCGTCTCCTGCAAACACATCACGTCCGGGCTTTCCCGATTCAAATAATCGAGAAATCCTTTCTTCTGTGCGGCCCGAATTCCGTTTACATTCCAGCAAAGAATACGCATTCCAAAACCTAAAATTGAAAGTCCAGCATTGATATGCTGGACTTTCAAACCATTACTTACTAAAATGGCTCCCGAAAATCTATTAAGTGCATTAATGTTTATTCAAATCCGCGATGTCATTTTGCAACTCATCGCTATGGACTTGCGGATTGACATTATGATAAATTTTTGCGATCTTGCCGTCCTTGCCGATAAGGAATGTCCAGCGTTTTGCGTGGCCATTATCGGCGACGGGTACACCGTACGCCGTGCAAATCGCTCGGCTGGTATCGACGAGCAGCGGGAAATTCAGATTATCTTTTGCGGTAAACTGCTGATGCATTTCCCGGCTGTCGGTCGAGACGCCGAGGACGACCGTGTTTTCAGCTTTGAATTTACTCTGGTCGTCGCGGAAGTGGCAGGCCTCGACAGTACAGCCGCTCGTCATATCCTCCGGATAAAAATAGAGAATGACGTTCGATTTTCCGAGATAATCGCTGAGTGAGATTTGCGAGCCGTTGGTCGATTCCGCTTTAAACATCGGGGCATTATCGCCCGATTTAAGTTCTGTTGCAAGTGCCATAATGAGAAATAATAGAAGAGTTTTCATTGGTTGTAATTTCAAACATACGTTATACTTCTTCCATGCCACGCGGGTCAATAATCCCTGCCGCCATGAGTTTCGAAAATTTTGCCACGTCGCCGCCGAGTTTAATCAAGCGACTATAAATTAGTGGATCTAAATTCGAATCGACGATCCTCTGGTCGCTTTCGCTGACGGACACCTGATGCGGCACGACCCACGCGCCAACGCTACGCATCACCGTGCGTAAATGATTGATCGCATTGATCGCTCCGATCGCGCCTCCCGCAATACCGATCAAGCCGACCATCTTGTGCTCGAAATCCCGGACGGTGCAAAGATCGAGCGCATTTTTCAGCGCGCCCGTCATGCTATTATGGTATTCCGGCGTACCAAGAATAATGCCCTGAGCATTTTGGATCATCGCTCGAAACCGCTGGACCGGCTCCGGATACGTGTTTTCATCTTCGCGACCATCACAGAATGGAAGTCCCGCATCGGCAATATCGATAAACTCCGTCGCGGCGCCTGCTTCCGCAGCACCATGGAGCGCGATTTCCACGGCATAGCGTGTCGATGAAGGCACCCGCATACTGCCGCAAATACCAAGGACACGAACGGACATTATTTGGAGACAGAAGCAGATGATCGCTCATCCGCGTAATCGTAAAATCCTCGGCCTGTCTTTTTTCCGAGCAAATTCGCCTCGACCATTTTTTGTTGCATGAGATGAGGACGAAATCTTGGCTCGTGAAAAAATTGCTGATAGACAGATTCGGTAACGGCAAGATTGACATCGATGCCGATCAGATCCATGAGCTCGAACGGCCCCATTGCAAAGCCATTAGCCTTCATAATGCGATCGGTCTGCTCGTGCGTAGCAATGCCATCACTCACCATTCGAAATGCTTCCCCATAGAAATTTCGGGCTACACGATTAACGATAAATCCCGGTGTATCGCGTGCAAGCACGGGCGTTTTTCCGATCTGCTTGATGTAGCCTTCCGCGCGGTACATAACGTCATCGCTCGTCTGCTGGCCGCGCACAATTTCGACGAGTTTCATAATATGCGCCGGATTGAAGAAATGCAACCCCAGCATACGCGAAGGATTTTTGGTCGCACTTGCGATCGCCGTAATCGAAAGCGAAGAGGTATTGCTTGCAAAAATGCACTCTTCGGCGCAGAGTTCGCTCAGCTTTCCAAAGAGATCTTGTTTCGTTTCGAGCTTTTCGATCGCTGCCTCGATAATAAGATCGCAGGTCTTGAGATGATCGAAATGGATGGTTGTCCGAATACGGAGCATCGCTTCGCTCGCAGCTTTTGTAGAGAGCTTGCCGCGCTCGATGGACTTATCCATAGACGCGCCGATATTTTTGTATCCGCGCTGAAGAAAAGCTTCGGAGACATCGTAGAGCACCACATCGTATCCCGCAAGTGCCGAGGAAAGCGCGATGCCCGTGCCCATGGTGCCGGCGCCGATGATTCCGATGGTGGTCATGGAGGACGTTTATCCTCTCATGTGTGCTTCTTCTGGCACTTGCTCCCAATCGGGTATCCATTCGGGAACATCGAGACCGTATTCGTCGCAGAGCGATTTCACTTCCTTGGCGAACGTATCGCGCACTTCTGCATTATCGCGCAATTTTAATCCAAGTTCACGATAGCGGCGATTCTTTTTCGTGCCGGGTTTGCCGAAGATATTCATGGTGCGCGGAAACCACTTTTCGAGCGTCTTCTGAATTTGCGCTTTTGTTTCGGGACTATCGGTCGCGAGCTTTTTCACCCAATACTCGCCGTGCCCAACGTGCGTCATTTCTTCTTTGAAAATGCGCTCGATCTCGCGCGACCACGGGCCATAGCTCGATTTCTTTACATCTTCCAATTGGTGTCCGGCTCCGCGGTCCATCAGGAAGTTGAACATGACGAAATCGTACCAGGTATCGATCGGATAATAAAAGATATTGACACGCTTATCGGCGGCTGCGCGGTCTGCACCAATGTCCGCATTTGAATCGAGCCGAAGCGTGTAATCTTTATCGCTGGTGATCTCTGCGGTCGCAATACCTAAGTCTTCGAGCAGTCGGTACATCGCGCGGGCATGACGGACTTCATCGCGAGTGATATTCGAAACGATGAGCATTTCCTCGACCGACGGCGCTTTTTGAATCCAGGGCACATAACCGAATGCCCCGGCAAGCTCGGAATCCGCTTGTTGGTTCATCAGGTTTGTCAGGTGCTCGAAGTATTCGTCGGACATATCGTTGTGGTCCTCGATCTTCTCGCCTTTTGCAAGCTTCTCGTTCATGCGGAGCGTCCGCTCATCGTTGCCGAGCAGGACGGAATCTTTTTGCTTTACCTGCGATGGATGGTACTTCGCTTTTACCGAGGTGGTCTCTGAGGTCATCGACATTGCTTTTTTCCGCTTAATATTGAAGTTTTTAGCTTTCCAGGCTTCTTTTTTAGCTTTCCAGCTCCCTTTAAAAGGGAGCTGTCTCCCTTTAAAAGGGGAGTCTAATCCGTATTAATCAAACGGGGAATCGGAATGGGAAGTTCGAACCGAGGCTCCCCTTAAAAGGGAGCCGGTCATCCTACCAAATCTCACAGCGTTCATTTTCCGATCTTACCATCTTGCTGCCATCCTGACAACCAAATGCTTTCGCAAACGGCGCAAAGTTGGAGAGCGGCCCGATGACCCGGTAATAGTCCGGCGGATGAACATCGACATTCACAAGCATCCGCTCGTATTCGGGCCGTACATTCTCTGCCCACTGACGTGCATACCCCAGGAAAAAGCGTTGCTCGGGGCTCCATCCGTCGATCGTGACACGAGGCTTTCCTTCCAGCGACCGTTCCATCGCGGCATACGCAAGCGTGACGCCACCCAAATCGGCAATGCTTTCTCCGACGACTTGCGCGCCAATAACATGGATAGAATCCTGTACCGTATAGCTATTGAACTGGTCGATAATACGTTGGGACCGTACTTTGAAATTTTTCATGTCCGATTCGCTCCACCAGTTTCGCAGATTGCCCTTCCCATCGAACTTCGCCCCGTTATCGTCGAAGCCGTGCGTCATCTCATGTCCGATAACGGTGCCGATCGCGCCATAGTTATACGCTTCGTCGCGGGAAAAGTCGAAGAATGGCGGCTGCAAAATACCGGCCGGGAATACAATTTCATTCATCGACGAATTGTAATACGCATTGATGGTGGGCGGCGTCATGCCCCACTCGGTCCGATCGACTGGCTTGCCAAGCTTGTTCATGTCGCGGGTAAATTCGAAGCGATCGGCAGCGATGGTATTCTCAAAATATTTTCCGGGTTCGATAGTTAGCGTGCTATAGTCGCGCCACTTATCGGGATAACCGACCTTCTCAGAAAACGCATCGAGCTTGGCTATTGCCCGCTGGCGGGTGCTGTCGCTGATCCAACTGACCTGCGAAAGATCTTTATGGAGCGCGGCTTTTAAGTTACCGATCATCGCCATCATACGTTGTTTCGCCTCGGGCGGGAATGCGACTTTTACATATTGCGCACCAAGTGCTTCGCCAAGTTCGTTATCGGTCGCACGGATACTCCGCTTCCATCGTGACTGTTTTTGAGGAGCGCCACGCAGGAGTTTGCCGAAATTAAACGCTTCGTCCTCGAACGTATGTGGCAATGTGCCGCTCGTCGCAGAAAGAAGATGCCATTTAAAATAGGCTTTCCAGGTCTCGACTGGAGCGTGGACGAGCATAGAATCGAATACTAACATGAACTGTGGATGCTCAACATTAACATCGACCGCAGAGGCGGCGCCCACTTTCGAAAGATACCCTGTCCATTCGAAGTGGGGAGTAAGTTTATTCAAGTCTCCGATTGCAAGATCGTGGTAGGTCGAATCGGGGTCGCGGCGCTCGGCCCGGGTCATCGAGGCGCGTGCAAGCGTTGTTTCGAATGGTAGAATCGAACTGGCATCTCGTGCTGCCTGCGCAGCGGATTCGCCAGAAAGCTCCAACATGCTCTGTATGTGTTTCTGGTATGCTTTCCGAATATCTTTCGAATGTTCATCGCTTTTGAAATAGTATTCACGATCTGGTAAGCCAAGCCCTGCCTGCCATGCGCCGACAAACATCCGGTCACTATTTTTAGCATCCACATCGGTACCGACCGCAAACGGCGCATTCACGCCCATGCGTTGCAGGTAAGCAATTTCGTCGATAATCTCGGTCGCATTATGAATGCGCTCGATGCGATCCAGTTCAGGACGTAACGGCTCCAGACCGCGATGCTCGACGAGCGCGCTATCGAGAGCACTCGCATAAAAATCTCCGATCTTCTGCTCGTTCGAGCCTTTTACCGCCACGCCGGACTTCGCATCGGCAGCAGCTTTGTCGAGTATGGTATGCAGCACGGAAATATTGTGCTCATAGAGTTCGGTCCACGGACCCCAGGCGGAATATTCCGGAGGAATCGGATGGGCTGTGAGATATCCCTCGTTGACGTACTTATAAAAATCCTCACACGGCTTGCAGGTGTGACTGAGGGTCGTCGAGTCAAATCCCTGCGATTGTACTGCGGTGACGAGCAACATGACAGAACAGCAGACCAGAAAAAAACGATAAAAAAGGCGCATGAACGTTTATACTATAATGAACGGATAGAGTACCCCGATAAAAAAGTGCGAGTTCCGGCAACGTGAAATGCCGGGAAAACATTCGAAAGTCCCTTGCAAAGCTAAAAGTATCGCCGGTTACGAAGAAGACGAAAAATGATAAGGACCAAAACAATTGCAACCAACAGCGGAATCGCGAGCGTCAGTAGTGTAAATAGGATCTTACCGGCGACGAGCAGCACGATCACCACCACACACAGAAGCAGGACGAGCAGTAAAAATATTAAGATCAATGCAATCATATATTGCTAACAATCCAGCCAAGAATATGTTTCGACAAGGACTGCAATTCTCATGCGACCATTGGTGTTAATTTAAGCCTTATTCCCAAACAAAAATGATTCGATCGACCCATATCCTCATTATTCTCACGCTTTCAGCTTATTTTAGTATAACAATCCCCTGCTATGCGCAGCACGCATCGTCTACGATGTCTCCGCGCGTACTGGTCGTCGATGCACACCCGGACGATGAGGGGGTGTACGCCGCTGCGATCTATAAGATCGTTCACGATTTGCATGGCACCGTCGATCTGGTTGTTATCACCGACGGTGAAGCCGGTTATAAATATTCCACACTCGCAGAGCCTTACTATCATCTGAAACTCACCGATGAAAAAACAGGTCGAAAATACCTGCCAGGAATTCGCCGAAAAGAATTAGAAAATGCCGGTAAAATCCTCGGGCTGCACCACATTTATTTCTTCAATCAGCGCGATAACCGTTACACGCTCAACCCGCACGAAGTGCTCGATAGCAACTGGAATATTCCATTTGTGAAATCGTACTTAAAGCAGATACTCGTAACCGGCCATTACGATTATGTTTTCACAATGCTCCCGACCGATTCCACACACGGTCATCACAAAGCCGCGACGATCCTCGCGCTTACGGCTGTTAAGGACTTGCCCGCAAATATTCCTCATCCCATTGTGCTCGGCGGGTCGGGGATCGATAAAGGAAAACAACCCGCGCACTTCACTGGGCTTACGGAATTCCCTATCACGCATATTTCAGACGGGCTGCCTTCCTACTCATTTGACCGGACGCAAAGTTTCGGGTTTCATCATGCGCTTAATTACAAGATTATCGTAAACTGGGATATTGCCGAGCATAAGTCGCAGGGCACCGAACAACTTGGTATGAATCAGGGGGACATCGAGGAATATTATTATTACGATATAAATCCACCCGAAGGCCGCGCGAAAGCAAAACAACTTTTCGACCGGCTCGCGATCAATGATTATCCCGAGCTAACCTACCCGGGTATCAAATGACCGGAGCGGAGCCAAAATCCGACATGCAACTCGTTCGAGGGCTGGGTCTCAAAGAGGCCACGGCGCTCAACATGATCGACATGGTCGGTATCGGCCCATTCGTGACGATGGCGCTCGTCATCGACATCATGAATGGGCCGCAATGTATTATTGCGTGGGTGTTGGGCGCACTGCTTTCTGTACTGGACGGAATGGTGTGGTCAGAGCTCGGCGCAAAGTGGCCGGAAGCGGGTGGCAGTTTTGTCTTTTTGCGCAAGCTCTATGGCGAGCATGGGTGGGGAAAATTTTTCTCGTTCCTTTTTATTTGGCAGACTATTTTTCAGGCGCCGCTCGTAATCGCTTCCGGCTCGATCGGTTTCGCGGAGCATTTTGCCTACCTTGTTCCACTCTCGTCCATCGAATTAAAAATAGTATCCGGGGCGCTTGTTGTCTTGCTGACGATCGTCCTGTATCGTAAAATTACTACTGCGGGAAAAATTTCGCTCGTATTCTGGGTGGTGTTAATCGCAACGATACTTTGGATTCTCGTTTCGGGCATCACACACTTCGACCCGAAGCTTGCTTTTAACTATGCACCGGATGCCTGGAGAATTTCCCCACTATTCTTTGTCGTGCTCGGGCAGGCGATGGGGAAAAGCGTCTATAGTTATCTTGGATATTATAATGTCTGCCACTTAGGATCGGAGATCGAAAATCCGCAGCGTAATATTCCGCGCAGCATGTTTATTTCGATCGGCGGGATTGCGATTATTTATATCGCAATGCAGCTAAGCATTCTCGGGACACTCCCCTGGCAAACGGCCCGGCATTCCCAGTTCGTCTTCAGTTTATTTTTCGAGCATCTTTATGGAACAACGACTGCCAATATGGCTACCGTGCTAATCTTGGTGATCGCCTCCGCATCGCTTTTCTCCGCAATGCTCGGTTACTCGCGCATCCCGTATGCGGCGGCACTCGAAGGTTCTTTTTTTCGAGTATTTGCGAGCGTTCATCCTACGAAGCGGTTTCCGCATGTTTCGCTGCTCGTGCTTGGTGGGACGGCATTCGTCTTCAGCGTATTTTTTTCGCGCATGAGCGATGTCATTAGCGCCATTCTCGCCATGCGTATTCTCATCCAGTTTATTGGACAGACCATAGGGCTCATCCTATGGCACCGCGATCCCGCGCGCGTTCGTTCGCTTCCGTATCGGATGCCATTATTCCCGCTCCCGGCAATTCTTTCAATTATTATCTGGCTCTTTGTATTTTATTTTACCGGGCTGCAATTTGTTATCGGAGCATCGGTTGTCATAGCTCTCGGCGCGCTGACATATTTTATTCGTGCTCGCGCATTGAATGAATGGCCCTTTGCACCGAATGTTTAATGTAGCCTCTTCTATATTTTTATTTTATATATTTTTTCGATTTTGCTTGCCTTTCGATTCGCTTCCCATATAGCCTTGCCTCCGGGATTCCGTCCTGCGCGAAGTCGTGTGATCGGTATGGACGCCATGCCGGTTATCCTTCGTGGCAGATCCAAGCGTTCGACCGGAAGTCGCGCGACGGGACGCACCATGGAGCGTCTCTTTCGCCGAATTATTACGCGCACTTTCCTCCTCACTGCGACTGACATATTGATTATGCATGGATGACTCGCGTGCCGGATTCATCCCTTTTTGGGATTCAATTTTGGATTCGCTGACAGCTTTGGATTTACTCATCGAAACATTTTCTCGTTTGCGTTGCATAATATTCGAATTAAATTATTAAAATGATAATTGGAATTAATATTTCATTAGCAGGAGATAGCACAAAATGCATTCCTCATAAATATTTATCGCTCAGAATTTACCAATAAAGCACATATTAAGAAACGCATGTCTCACCGCCGTATTATTGGATTGACTGCTGAGTATTTTCAGCTCCCGCTGAAAAACCCATTCGTGATTTCGATTCGCTCCGCGACTTTCGCTAATGTCGTTCGGTGGAAGCTGGAGACGGACGATGGCCGAATATTTTTAGGCGAGTCTGTTCCCGTTCAATATGTGACCGGGGAAACACCCACTTCCGTATTAGACGCGGCCCCGAAAATCGATCAACTACTTCGTGGATGCCACATCCTAGATATTTACGCTCTGATCGAGGACATGTACCGGCATTTCCCAAGCGATGTTGCAGCGCGTGCTGGCGTGGAGATCGCGCTGTACTCCGCATTCGCAGATGAGACGGGCGTGCTTGTGCATAAGCTGCTCGGCGGACATAATGCAACGGTCGAAACCGATCTTACAATTGCGCGCATTCCAAATGCCATTCAGGTGGCCGAAGAAGCCGCTCGATTTGGCTTCCGTATTTTTAAGATGAAAGTTGGTGGCGGGCCTGTCGAAGAAGATGTCAATCGCATTCTCGGAATTTCAAGAGCTGTCCCCAATGCGATTTTTCGGCTCGACGCCAATCAATCAATGACAGTGGAATCGACGTTGGCATTAACCGATACCCTTCTGAAACAGGGAATTCAATTAGAACTTATCGAACAGCCCGTTCCGAAGGAAGACCTCGCTGCCTTAGATGAAATCGGGCGCGTAAGTCCTGTTCCTATTATTGCGGACGAAGCATGCCGAAACCCAGCTGAGGCATTCCGGTTATTTTCGGAGACTTCTGTTCAGGGCGTCAACGTCAAGTTGATGAAGTCCGGAATTTCGGGCGCATTAGATATTATTCGAATAGCAAAAGCCGCGGAAAAAAAACTAATGATCGGATGTATGCTCGAATCAGAAATCGGTATGGCCGCCAGTGTCGCACTCGCGTGTGGGACTGCAGCCTTCAATTACGTTGATCTCGACGGGCATTTACTTCTCGATCTCGCTAAACCTATCGAGCTTTTTCAGGTAGACGGGCCGAGACTTTCGATTATCCTTTGAACAATATGCTTAGGAAGTTTGGAATTTTGAAATGAATTCTAAATCCTAAACGTCCTAAGCATACCGTTCAGATGATTATCGGCCCGATTGGTCCATCGCTTCCGCTTCGGTTACATTCAGCATCGATGCAAACGATCGGTCAGGAAAGCCAGGGATTTTGCCCAAAACAGAAATGTCATTCGAAACCGAAAGAGCATCCTTAGAGAATGCGATAGTTTCCGTTCCCGAAGCAATGTCCTGATAATCCGGGCCTGCGCCAAGTACCTGCAATTCGACTTCCGCCGTTCCGGCTTCCGTCATATCGAGTTGCTCGGCAGCCGCATAGCTTAAGTCGATCACTCTATTATAAGCATACGGCCCGCGATCGGTGATTTCGACGACGCACGACTTATGATTGTGCAGATTCGTCACCCGTACCTTCGTACCGAAGGGTAATGTCCGGTGAGCCGCCATCATTGCGTGCGTATTAAATCGTACTCCGCTTGCGGTCCGGCGGTTATTGAATTCCCGTCCATACCAGGAAGCAATGCCGTGAAACCCGGCATTTTTTGAATCGTGTCGAGTTGCCGGCCCCACTTTAAAGGGAGCCAATTCGACTAAAGATTTCATCCCATGATGAAGCCGCGCCGAGTGACGGTAGAACTTCAAACCATGATGATGTTTTATCCCCTTAGGCGGGGTGTTTGATCGGCCAAGACGTGTAATGTTGCTGTGTTCCGGCATCGCGGCACCCTTTAAATGGGCCGCGGCGCCCATTAAATGGTCCGCTTGCGATGCATTCTTTTCAGGACTCACCTTCTTGGCGAAGGCGGTCGTCACATTCGCACCCAAGGAAATGAGTCCTGAAATTCCTAAGAACACCGTAGCTAATGCCACACGTAAAGCCGAATGCAGACGCGTTCGTACCCTTTCTTCCGCGGTAATAATAATCCGCGCGGTACTAAGGGCCAGGTGAATTGGCTCCCGTTTAAAGAGAGCCGGCTCTCGTAGAACGCCGTCTGGAATTTCGCGAAGAGTCTGTTCAATACTCGATCGACGTAAGGGAAGCGGCACATCGTCTATGTGCCGCGCATCATGGAGGATGCACTGCGCCGGTGAGAATCGAACAACCTTCGCCGAAGTATCCTTAAGCGGATGGGTCCGCTGATGATTCGGTTGTTCCATGACTAACACTACGATTATGAAAGCTTAATGGTTTCTACTTCGACTTCATATCGAAAGGCCCCATTCGATTACTTATCTTATATGGAGGTACTTAATTTCAAAAAGAATGTCTTATTTTGGAACAGTCTCTTTTGTATTACATTACAAAATGAAATAATTGGGCCATTCTTGTAGCAATGTATTATTTTTCAATACTTATTTTTTTGAAATAAAATGATGTTTTCTCCTCAAAACAATCGATTTCAAACTCTTTTAAGAATTATCGAATAACTCTTTCTAATGTCAGGGATGATGACAGGTTATGAATTATATTGTACGTATTGAAAAAATCGCGTTTTTAGATATTCTGCTTGCCAAGAGTTTTTTGACCAAATCGCGGATTTTTTTAATAAATATAAGAATTGCAAAAAATAACGAAGTCATGTTAAAATCCTGTCCATCCTGTTCATATATTGGAAACGATGGGGAGCATGTCTGCCCGTTTTGTAAGGCAGACCTTGCAACCGGTAAACCACGCCGGACGGAACAGTCTATCGGTAAAAAGAATGTGCTGCGGAGCCTTGGAGGAACGCGAACAGCGGTTCCTGGTTTGATTGCCTGTAAGTATAAAGATGATGGTCTTTCCGCTGCCCTTCGCGGAGTAAAGGGACCGTATGAATCCATATCTCGAATTTCCTAACCCATTCTTCCTAATAGGAGTAAAGTCATGAACATTCCTCAAATACTATCCAAACGAGCGATTGCCTGGATTGCATTATCCGGCGCGATATTATCCTCGTGTGCGGTGAGTCCTAATGGCCCGACTTCCGCCGGCGCTTCCCATGGAAGCCTCGGCAGCACTAATATGTGCGATTATTATTATAAAAAAGACGCCGGCTGGACCTACGTCTATCAGAACGTTGAAAAGATTTATAATAGCACTGGAACAGTCACACTGACTGCCGCAAACGATACCTTACGCACTTTGGGGTACAACGGTATAGCCCCTAACGGCGACTCGCTATTTCGCCTCCAGATCACCTATCGCGTTCTCTCCAGTTATGCGGGGCGAGGTCAGGTCGATATTAATTACATTAGTAACGGCCACAGCCAAAATGGGGCGTTCGTCGATGGTACCGCACAGATTACTGGTGTAGTAACCATGGACAAAAAGCCGAGACCAGTATCGACCGATACGATCCTTGCAGGTGTAGTAGGTCGAGTTCGTACTCTCTGCAATGATTTCACCAATACGGGCAGCTATGCGTGGCAGACCGATACCTTGTGGTTCTCATCTCATTCCGACAGCGTTCTGATTTGGGAGCGATTCCCAGGATTATCTACACTTTCCTGCTCACGACTTGTTTTCTGTAATGACTTTTCAAACAATGTCGGTTCTAATGGGACAGGTTCGAACGTGAGCTGGTGCTATGATCTCATTTGGCAATCGACTTATCTTAGCGTAGATGATGCCAACCAGTCATTGACCGTGCCCGCCGGAACATACCCTTACACAGTAAAGCTCAATGTCTACACACCTGCTGTCTCAGACAATATGCCGACCACCGAATATAAGTGGTTCTCGTGCGGTGTGGGATTTACCAAGGAGTATGATTCCTGGCGAGTCACTTCGGATGGCACGAACTTCACGTCGGAAGATTTTACGCGTTCGCTGATCTCACTGACTCACAATTAAGCAGCGGACTCCTATAAGAACAACAAGGAAGAAAAAGAACAAGCCCTCCAGCAATGGAGGGCTTTTTTATCCCATATTTTAAAATCTTGCAGGAATATTTTCGATCGTCCGAAAGGTATCGCGCGCGATAAGAAGTTCTTCGTTGGTCGGGATAACATACGCCGTTAGCTTCGATGATTTTGTAATGAGCCCCTCGTTCCCCTTGGTGGCGCGCTCATTCGCCACCGGATCGAGATCGAGCCCGAACCATTCCAGTCCGTTCAGAATTCGACGCCGAATTTCGGACGAGTTCTCCCCGATTCCTCCCGTAAAAATGATAGCTATCTCGCAATCGTTTTTGCATTCATCGGCAAGCGCAGCAAGATAGCTTCCAATATATTTACGCGCCCGATAGCAATATATCTCGATTGCAAGGTGTGCCCGACGGTCATTGTGCTCGCGCTCTTCGTCGAGTAATTCGCGCATATCGTTCGTCAATCCAGAAAGGCCAAGCAGACCGGAACTGCGATTAAGCAAGGAATCAACATCGGAAAGTCCTACGCCCTCCTTTTGTGCAATATAATCGACGAGTGCGGGGTCGATATCACCGGAACGTGTTCCCATAACCAGTCCTTCGAGTGGTGTAAAGCCCATGGAAGTATCGATAGACTCCCCACGAGCGATCGCACACGCGCTCGATCCATTTCCCAAATGCATCGTGATTGCAAATACTTCTTCTCTCGGAATATTTCGAAGCTGACGGTATCGATAGGCGACATACCGGTGCGAAGTCCCATGAAATCCATACCGTCGAATTTTATAACGACGATAGAATTGATATGGAATCGGATACAGGTATGCGCGTTCCCGCAACGTATGATGAAATGCCGTATCGAAGACTGCGACCTGAGGAATGCCCACACCAAGAACTTCTCTCGCTGCTTTGATGCCGGCAATATTCGCGGGATTATGTAGTGGCGCAAGCTCGATCAAATTTCCAAGTTTGTGAAGGACCGTATCGTCGATCTTGGTCGAAGTAACAAATTGCTCCCCACCGTGAACTACCCGATGTCCGACTGCATCTATGCTCGAAATCGAGCCGAGTTCTGCCAGATGAGCGTCGGGCGATATTATCCATCGGAGGACATATTCGACGGCAGCACGATGGTCGCGAAGGGGCGCAGTTCGGTGCTCCACTTCCTTATTATTCCCATAGAGAGTCAGGAGTGATTGCGAACCAATGCGCTCGATCGTCCCTGCGGCAAGCCGCTTATCGGTATGGGTGGCAATGCTCGCTTCATCGGTCTGAATAACCTGAAATTTCAAACTCGAAGAGCCACAGTTCAATACCAGTACATTCATGAGTAATATTTCGGATTCGTGGGACGAATGTCCAATTCTGAAATCGTGGCATGTGACGGAAGTTGTACGGTAAGATAGACCGCTTCTGCGATATCCTGCGGTTCGAGAGCGTTCAATGGTTTTACCGATTTGCTCGACTTCACATTATCGAAAAACGCCGTATCTACGCTGCCTGGAAAAATAGTGAGGACCCGAATATTGTATTCGCGCACTTCGAGGAAGAGCGATTGCATGAGTCCACGCACTCCAAATTTAGACGCGCAGTATGCAGCCCCGCCTTCGAACCCGTTTCTGCCGGCGAGCGAAGAGACCGTGACAATTGTACCACTCTTCCTCTCCATCATCGAGGGCACGACTGCACGAGTCATTAAAAAAACGCCGCGAAGATTCGTCGTGATGACTGCATCGAATTCGCCGGAGGTCATTTGCTCGACTGCTTTAAAAGTGCCGAACCCGGCGTTGTTAATGAGAAGATCGACCGGCCCGAAGCGCTCCACCGCTTGCCGGACAAATGTTGTCACATCGGATTCGCTCGATATATCGCAGGGAGATGCAAAGATGTTAATTTCAGGAGTTGTTTTTGCAATTAGATCGGCTGCATCGTTCAGACGTTGTGCATGGCGAGCACATATAGAAAGCCGAAGGTCCGGATGAATGGAAGAAGCAAACTTCCGAGCAGTTTCGAAACCAATCCCTCGCGAAGCCCCTGTGATAAGTACGTGCATTGTTACAACAATGAACCGATGGAAAAATAAAAACGCGGTTTATTCAGATCGATCGGATGCGGTTTGGCCTCGTTAAAGCGGAAGTTTTCTCCGATACCGAAACGCGCAAGTCCAAGTGGCGTTTTAAGCCCAACTTGCGCCCCAATTCCATGCACCAGCGATTCGAATTTGATTTGCTCCGGTTGTGGCCACACAGCGCCAACATCATATCGAGTCGAAACATACGTCGGAAAAAAAAGAACGTGTGGGATCGCGATTTGATACGTCAGGCTTCCTTCGAGCATTTGTTTACCTCGCAGTTCGTATTCATTGAGGCCATAAAATGACTCCATACCTCCTAACTCGAATTGTTCTAAACGAGGTAACGGCGCATCCGCAAATCCAATTCGAAACCGAGGAATAATCGTATGAAGAGATGAGAGTGGAATTGCTTGCTCGATCTCGCCGAATATTTTTGTATAGCTTGTTTGCCCTCCTAAAAATTGAAGACCGGTCTCATCATAACCACGAATGTATGTCCCATTATGCGGGTAGGCGGCATCATCTCGAGAATCGACTACGAGTTCACCTCGTAATGCAGTTAGTTGCAGGCGATTGATAGCTGGGACGCTATCCCGGATCGAATACCAATTCTGTCGTTCCGAACGCAATGCGACGGTGACCGCGCCTAATCGCTCGATTTGTCCGCCGGCATCCAGACGTATACCAAGATCTCGTGATTCGCGAACAACATCCGTAACATTACTGACAATGCGATTATCGCTCGTAATAGTCTGTAGCGAATAGGCATCAATATCTTTATAGCCCGAATAGACCTGAGCTCGCATAAGCGCGAAACTTTGCAGCAACCTCGGCGCATCCAGCGTAAAGGATGCAAAGCGAGATAACGGTCCAAGTCCACCACGAATCGATGCTTCGATGCCGGAACCCGCAATATTTTCATTTGCAAGTTCAGTGGAGAACTGCGCGCCAAACTCATTATCAGCAAGCACGCCAAGACGAATAACATTCGATGCGCGCGAATGGACAGTAAGCAGTACCATCGGTCCGAATTCGGGCGACCTTCGAATCCCATCAGGTCGTGCCACAAGATCGCTATCTACTCGAATGCGATATTGCGTGCCCGGCCATAATGAATCGTATTCTATTCGGAGTGTCGCAAAATCGAATAGACCGGTGCCCGTTAGATTTTCTAAGGCTTGTTCCCCGGAGTGCGCATGAAATATATCACCGGAGCTAAAGGGAAGCTCGTGTAGGACTAAGTCGGAACTTCCCCCATTTTCTCCTATTACACGGACCTGTGCGATTCGTCCTTCGTCCATAAAAAAATCGACACGACCATACATCGGACGAACAACGACACTATCGATGCGGGCAAGACTATACCCATGCATCCGATAGTCTTGCATAAGCCAATGCTCCATCGTTTTCAGGTCTTGCGATTTTATCAGAGGTTGCCCGATGAACGAACGGTCCTTCTCCAATGACGTATCGTGAAATTTCGTCTCTCCGTACACCCGAATATCATCGATCGAGCGAAGCATTGTATCATTCGCGGGAGGAGGAAGATCGGGTGGATCCAACATTGTCGCTGTTGTCAAATATTTACGGATGGTTGGCAGCATCGCTCGTGCAGCCATACGACCTTCTTCTATCATCGAGTCAATATTGCGAAAGTCGATGTCTGTCACTTCCGGAAGATCTGGTGTAATAATAATATCGGAGTGCTGTAGTTGTTTGACATTCTCGCGTTGCATCATGAGCGAGATTACTTGGTCTGCGACATCCCACGGAGTTGTCAACTCCTCCCGTGAGCGAAGTCTTGCGGTGGCATTCGAAACGATAACTTCTGAAGCCCCCATGGAACGTGCGATATCGACCGGAATATTATCGAGCAGGCCGCCATCCATCAGGATCGAGGAATCCTGTGCGAGAGGATTGAACCGAAGCGGAAGTGTGGCGCTCGCACGAAGCGCTTCCGTTAGATCTCCTTTAGTAAGCAGCCGGCGTTCGCCATTTACAATATCGGTTGCCACAGCAACGAATGGCACCCGCATATCGCGCAGAAAATCCTGAGGGACGCCGCCCGGAGCACCAATGACCATCGAGTTCAAAAGCATCGTCAGTCGCTCTCCACTCGAAATGGCTTGTGGAATAACGGGCGAAAAAAAGCCATTGTAGCGTAAGGAAAGAAGAGCGTTATCTGCATCCTTTTGGGAAAGTACGCGCTCATTGCGATGTGACTCGTCACTAAGTTCGAGTACATCGAGCCAGTCTGTCGTCAATGCAAAGTGTTCGAGTTGAGCGGGAGTGTAGCCAGCGGCATATAGTCCTCCGATTGCTGCGCCGATGCTCGTTCCAACTATAAGGTCGATTGGAATTCGGGCGGAATCGAGTACATCTAAGACTCCAATATGAGCAAATCCCTTTGCCCCGCCACCAGAAAGTACCAACGCAATGCTTGGCGTCCGTGATAAACGGCTTGCCTCGGGAAGCTTAAGCAGCGTGCTGTCGGCCCATTGAGCAACGACGCTTGGAACAGGTGCAAGCGAGAGCAGGCAGGCTAATGTAATAATTCGGGCGATCATAGGAGTCGTTCAAAGAAACACCAACCCTCTGGCAGAAAGTGCTGTTATAGTCTGAACCGGGATTTATGAGATGCATGGGATTTTTGGGATGGTTCTCAAGCTTGCAGTTACATCCCATAAATCCGGCTTGACAAACTATTAACTATCCTTTACAATTAATGTCTTTACTCGTCGTTGGTTCGCTCGCGCTCGATATTATCGAAACTCCGTTCGACGTCCGAAATGATGCGCTTGGCGGAAGCGCAACATTTATTTCAATCGCAGCAAGTTATTTTAGTCCGGAACAAGTGGGATTGGTCGGTGTCGTCGGAGAGGATTTCCCTGAACGAGCCTGGAAGCTTTTTCGGGATCGAAATATTGACACGTCAGGAATTGAGATCGTGCCGAACGGTAAAACTTTTTCGTGGCACGGCCGATACCATTATGACATGAACACGCGAGATACAATCGAAACGAACCTGAATGTTTTTGCAGATTTCAAGCCAGTCATCCCAAAACATTTTCGGTCGCCCGATTTCCTCGTGCTTGGCAATATCCATCCCGATCTTCAGCGTCAGGTGCTGACACAACTGGACTCGCGACCACGCCTCACATTGCTCGACACGATGAACTTTTGGATTACGGGCTTTCGGGAGAGCCTCGACACAACGCTCGCGCAGGTCAATGCACTTGTCCTGAACGACAGCGAAGCCCGGCTGCTTGTCGAGCATCCAAGCCTAATTGTTGCAGGACGCACATTGCAGGATATGCTCGCGGATGGCGAGCTTCGAATCGTGGTCATTAAAAAAGGCGAACACGGCGCGCTCTTGTTTTACAACGAGCATATTTTTTCCGCTCCGGCTTTTCCGTTGGAGGATATTTTCGACCCGACGGGCGCAGGAGATACGTTCATGGGTGGCTTTATCGGCTATCTTGCCAAGCGCAGCTCCGTTAGTTATGAAGATGCAAAACGTGCCGTGATTTATGGCACGGTGCTCGCGAGCTTTTGTTGCGCAAAATTCTCGACCGAAGGTATCGAAAATCTTTCGATGGATCAGATCGTCGAACGGTTTCGAATGCTTCGCACGCTCTCATCCTTCGATCTTGAAGAAAGTGAGATCGTCAACGGCACTCATTAAAAACGCGTTTCGCTAAATAGTCGCCAGCTTCTGAACTTTCAAGGATCGCAGCGTTCCGACCAGCGCAAAGCCTCGCTTATCGACCGCAAGAATTGGCTCCTGCAATTCACTGGTGTCGAACCGCATTGCACGAGCAAACCGGTACCGCCGAAGCAAAGCTGGTAAAGGTTCGATCAGAAACGCAGGTGCGGCCTGCGCAAGCCGGCGGACCGTTTCGAGCAGGTCGGAAGCAGATTCGCCATTCCAACGAAGTATTTTTCTGTAAAGAGAAATCGTTTCAGTCAGTTTCTTTCCCATAGTGTCATAAAGTAAATTCGAGATACAGTTTATATGTGATCTATCAAATCGAGGGCCGTGCTGTTTTTGTATAGTGTAATAGATAAAGCAATCTCGTTTCTTCTGCTTCTGTCATAAATCTGTATCCTCCAGTCAACTCGGCCTAAAATAAAAAAATTAAAGAGAAGGAAACTTTCCGGAATGACAAACGTTAATTCACTTTGTAATTAAAAGTACTTTAATAAACCGACCAAATCATTATGAATACTAGTCCCGATTTCATGAGACCCGAACAAGAGCTCGAATTTATTCGAAAGATCATTAGCGATAGCCGACAGACGATGGCTGAGGACGGAAAACCATACATCGTTTGGGGACTAATCGTCGCAATCGCGATGATGGCGACCTACATCTCGGCGCTAACACAGGTAGATTTTTATACCGGCTGGATTTGGATCGGCATGGTAGTAATCGGAATAATCTATTCGTTCATCGAAATGCGAAGACAGAAGCGTAGTGGCATTGAGCGCGCACGTTCGTTTGTCGACCGCTTCGGTGGCGCTATCTGGACTGCGTGCGGATCGGCCCTCGGACTGACGATCATGCTCATTATGTTTGGCTATCAACTGACGAATCCATCGATACCACCGATTTTTACATGCTCGCTCGCCTCTATAATTCTTGGCATTGCCTATTTCCTCAGCGATTTGTCAATGACATCAAGTGGCTGCGTAATATCGCGTTCGCATGGTGGGCCGGCGCCATTGCAATGTACTTTATCCACTCCGTACATATATTAGGACTTTACGCACTCATGCTGATACTCTTTCAGGTCGTGCCTGGGATAGTACTCAATCGTAAATACCGGGCTACTCAGGATATTTCGAGCACTCCGGTACCTCAGATTTAATGGACGATTTTAATTACCAGCAACTCGATGATGTTATTCACTCGCGTATCCGGCTTGCAATTATGTCGGTACTCGTCGCAGTGGACGAAGCGGAGTTCACCTTCCTTCGAGAAAAAGTGCAAGCCACCGATGGAAACCTCAGCGTACACCTGAAAAAACTCGAAGATGCTGGTTACGTCCATGTCACCAAACAATTTGTAGCCGCATCGTCGCCGATGCGAAAAAAGCCGGTAACGACCTACAAGCTTACCGCCAAGGGACGAAAAGCCTTTGAAGAATATATCGACCGGCTCGAATCTATGATCCGGAAGCATTAACTTACTATACGCACCACCATGAGTAAAAGACGATCCTACATTCTCATTCCGTTTTTTGTCACCATTACGTTCATAGCAACGGGAGCTATTCTCCTATCCGGTGATCCTTCTAATGAACCGAAGCGTTTCGATTACCTTGTTCGAGAGAACATGTTCGCCGGATTCCGTGGAGATACCGTTGCAATGCAACGTGCGATCAAGCTATGCGAAGATACTCTTCGTGTCAATCCTAATCATCCAGAAGCGCTTGTATGGCATGGTACCGCAATTTGGTATCTATCGGGAAAGGCTTTCCAAAATCATGACATCCAGACCGGCATGGCACTTTCCGACAGCGGCCTCTCGGAGATGAACCGGGCCGTCGAACTCGATTCCGACAATATTGCAGTCCGCATTCCCCGTGCTGCCGCGATCCTGGCCGCTGCTCCATTTATCCCTGCTCCTTACGGAAAAATATTGATGCAACAAGGATTATCGGATTATCTGAAGACTCTTCAAATACAGTCTGCCTATTTTTCG
>DASZLH010000069.1:0-5046 GCA_035552495.1 Kapaibacterium sp. (SeqCode)
GCACGCGCCGCAAATTATCTTGCAGCGACTCCAGACCGATCGGGCGGTCTTCCAAAATAAGTACGTTAACCTCGTTCCTCACAGACCGAGACAGTTCATTAGGAAAAAAATGACCATAACCAGCATACTAATATACGAAAAAATAATTGGTATAGGATGAAAAGAAAGAAAATATCTCCTGTCTCTTGTTTTTAAGGAGATGATTAATATCGACGGTTACGGTTTGCCACTAATTTCGCAGTCAACATGTTCACGGGGCGGGGAATTATGGGCTCTCCCGATGATAAAATTCGTGAGCGAATCCCCGATCGTCGCTCGCATCTGAAATGATAAAAATTCCGTAGTAGGCAATGGCCAAATCAGCGAAGAGTAAGGAAAAGATGAACGAAGAGATGGCAGTCTTAGAGCAGCCAAATCATGTGTCTGCGCAACCGCCAGCGCCCGCAAAAAATGGCATCTCGAATGGCAAAACTTCAGTAGAGGGAAATAAAACCGATGCGCCAGGCGATCAGGTAGCCCCTAAGCCGCTGGCCGCTCCAACAAATGACCGCCGTCTTGGTACTGATGGCGCACTGGATATGACGGCTTCCGATACGACCGCCGAGATTGAGCAGTTGGCCGAAGCTGTGGCACCGCAGATCGCGCCTGTTTCGCTCAAGCGAATACCAAATGGCGCGGAGCTTCGCGGCCCGCTGGCCGATGGCGCGCGTTCGTTTAAAGGCACCCTCGAGCAGGCGGGAGCCGATAAAGAGCGAATCATGGACTGGTTTCGCCTGATGGACTTAGGCCGCATTACCGATGTTGCCGCTGCGAATTATCTCAAGAAAGCCATGGGGTGGAGCTATCATGCGCCGTGTGCCGGTCATGAAGGCATTCAGCTTGCCATGGGTTTTAGCTTTCGCCAAAAGAAAGATTATCTCTTCCCGTACTACCGTGATCTAATGACATGTCTCGCCGGTGGCATCACAGTCGAAGAGTTGGTGCTGAATGGCCTCTCGAAAGATACCGACATCGCCGGCGGCGGGCGTCACATGTCGAATCACTTCGCGAAGATGTCGATCGGGATTCAGAATGGCTCATCCCTCACCAACAATCACGCACAACATGTCGCAGGCTGCGCGCGCGCCCTCAAATATTACAAGCTCGGTGCAGTCGCGATTTTTTCGGGCGGCGAATCGGGAACATCCGAAGGATTTTTCTATGAAGCGGTCAATGGTGCAACGCGTGAGAAAGTACCTGCGATTTTCGTCATTCAGAATAACAAGTATGGCATCTCGGTGCCAGTTTCCGAGCAATCGGCGAATACTCGCGTTGCGGATAATTACCGAGGATTCAATAACCTGCTCATCACCTATTGCGATGGCACGGACATACTCGATAGCTACCGCGCGATGCAGGAAGCCTATGACTGGTGCCTGAGCGGACGCGGCGCGGCAATGGTCCATGCAGACTGCGTGCGCATTGGGTCGCATTCCAACTCGGACCGTCACGATCTCTATCGCTCGCATGAAGAACTCGAAGCCGTGAAGATGCGCGATCCACTCGTGCGCTTTCGCGATTGGCTCGTGCAAAATGAAGTTGCGACCGATGAAGAGTTGCACAAAATCCACGAAGAGAATCAGAAATTCTTTAGTGAATCGGCCGACAAAGCAGAAGCTGCGGCTCCTGCCGATGCAACAACGGTGCTGCAATATGTCCTGCCCTCGGACCAGATCGTTTCGTCTAATCCCTATTCGATGCAGCCGGAGGACATCGATGTCAAATTTTATCCATTCACGATTCCTTCCGGCAAGGACGAGGGTATGCAGTTTATCGAAGGGATCAATCGCACGCTGAAAGAAGAATTTCACCTGAATGCGAATACCTTCCTGTGGGGTGAGGACGTGGCATCGAAAAATAAGGGCGGAGTCTTCAATGTCACGAAAGGAATGCTGCAGGAGTTCGGCAACGAGCGCGTTTTCAATGCACCGATCGCCGAGGACTTTGTGCTCGGCACGGCCGATGGTTTTTGCCGCGTCGATCAGGAGCATATCTGGGTCTGCGTCGAGGGTGCGGAGTTCGCCGATTACTTCTGGCCGGCAATGGAGCAATTCATCGAAATCTCGCACGAATACTGGCGCACGCGCGGGCAGTACGCGCCGAATATTCTGATTCGTCTTGCGAGCGGCGGGTATATTGGCGGAGGACTCTATCACTCGCAGAACCTCGAAGGCACCTTCACGACCATCCCCGGCATTCGAGTCGTCGAGCCCTGCTACGCGGACGACGCACAGGGTCTTATTCGAACCGCAATGCGCACGCGCGGCGTGACCATGTTCCTCGAACCGAAATTTCTCTATTATTATCCGAAGGCAAAAGCGAATCCGCTTAACGATAACGAGCTTATTCCATTCGGCAAAGCGCGCCTGCGCCGCGAAGGCGCCGATCTCTCGATCATTACGTACGGCACGACGACACACTTCTCGCTGCAGGCTGCGGAAGAAATTGCAAACGAGCAGGGCATTCAGTGTGATGTACTCGATCTTCGCTCGCTCTATCCGCTCGATTTGAATGCAATACTAAAGTCGGTGGAGAAGACGGGGAGGGCGCTCGTCGTGCATGAAGATAAAGTGACGGGCGGCTTCGGTGGCGAGCTTTCCGCGCTTATCACCGAACATGCATTTCAATCGCTCGATGCGCCGGTCATGCGAACGGGCTCGCTCTTCACACCCGTTGGTTTTGCAAAAGTTCTCGAAGAAGCTACCTTGCCAAATCCGGCGAAAATCAAATCGGCCGTCGAAAAGCTGGCGCGCTGGTAAAACGAATTATACATTTCAACCAATATGACTAAATCGCTCAGGATATTCCTCGCATGTTTTGTTCTCGCGACGATTCCTAATCTTTCGCACGCTCAGTCGCCGTCGTACCATTTATTGAAAAAAACAATAATTGGTGGCGAAGGCGGATGGGATTATCTCAGCATTGCTCCACTGCGGCAACAACTCTTTATCGCCCACGCGAAACAGGTTGACGTGTATGATTTAAAGACCGATGCTATTGTGGGGCATATTATGAATACGCAGGGTGTACATGGCGTCGCTGTGGCCGGGCCGGAAGATCACGGGTTTATTTCATGCGGCCAGTCGAATAGCGTTCTCATGTTTAATTTGCAAACGTTGGATACGCTCAAGCGCATACCGGTCGGCGAAAAACCGGACGCGATAATCTATGATCCAGCAACGAACCATATTTTCGTGATGAATGGCAAGAGCGAAAATATTACCGTGCTGGGTGCAAAGTCAGGCAATCTTATTACGACAATTCAGCTTCCTGGCGGTCCTGAATTCGCTGTTGCCGATGGGCGAGGTCATGTCTATGTCAATCTTGAAGATAAATCGCAGGTCGTAAAGATCGATTCGCGGGCAAATAAAATCGAAAATACCTGGACACTTTCTCCGGGCGAAGGCCCGACCGGCATTGCGATGAACCCCAAAACGGACCGATTATTTATTGGATGCGCCAATCAAAATATGATTGTGATGGACGCAAAAAATGGAAACATTGTTCAGACGATTCCGATCGGAAAGGGCGTCGATGCGGTCACATTCGATCCATCGACACAACAGGCGTTTAGTTCGAATGGAGAAGGTAACGTGACCATCGTCCGCGAAATAAATCCAAAGTCGTTTGAAGTCGTACAAACGCTCGAGACCCAACGTGGCGCGCGCACGATCGCGCTCAATCCCAAAACGCACGATATTTATCTCGTGACGGCGGACTTTGGCCCAACTCCCGAAGCCACGAAAGAAAAACCTCATCCTCGACCACAGATACTTCCGAATACTTTTGTGGTATTGAAGTATGGAATGGAGAAAAAGTAGGAAAGCTCCTGAGGCGGGACTTGAACCTGCGACCCTCTGATTAACAGTCAGATGCTCTAACCAACTGAGCTACTCAGGAATACCATACTTCGGCTTTCGCCGGAAGCGCGGTCACAACGTGCAAGACCATGAACGCGGTTCCATAATTTTAATGTAGGACAGGCTTCAGCCTGTCAAAAAACTAGGGGACAGGCTGAAGCCTGTCCTACAACGCATATTTTTTTCTCTTACGCCACAGAGTTGCGCTGTCGATCTTTAGGACGCGCGCCGCTTCTTCCAGGCTGGATGTTTTGCTAATGACGTGTGCGATATAATCGCGTTCGATTTCATCCAGCGATTTCAGATTTGCAACGCCATTCGAATGAACGGATTCCGGTTGAAACAGTTTGTGGTGGATACCAATATGCTCTGGCAGGTCCTGGATTTCGATGGTCCCTCGATTACCGGCCAGGATGGTAGCTCGAAGCATGGTATTCTCCAATTCGCGGACATTGCCGCGCCAATCGTATTCCAAAAGAGAATGCTCGGCTTCGGGCAACATGACGGGAAGAGACGTTGCCTTCGCAGCTTCCGAAATAAAACGCATAGCGAGCGCTGGAATATCTTCCTTTCGAAGACGAAGCGGTGGAATGAGCAGACGAACGCCACTCAGGCGATAGAATAAATCTTCGCGGAATTCATTCCGATGAATTGCATCTTCGAGGTTTCGATTGGTCGCTGCGATGACACGTACATCGGCATAGCGCGTTTCGTTTTCTCCTACGCGTTGGTATTCCCGGCTTTGCAAAAAGCGTAACAATTTCGCTTGCATCGGAACCGGCATTTCACCGACTTCATCTAGAAAGAGGGTGCCGCCGTTCGCTGCTTCGACTCTTCCGGCGCGGTCTTTCATCGCCCCGGTAAATGCGCCTTTAATATGACCAAATAATTCCGATTCGATTAGCTCGGAAGAAAGCGCCGCGCAATTTAATTTGATGATGGGCTTTTCGGCTCGATCGCTCCGCTGATGAATGAAATCCGCCAGAAGTTCTTTGCCAGTACCGGTCTCGCCTTCAATGAGTACGGTAAGCTGCGAATTGGCAATCCGCTCGGCCATACGGAGCACGCCAAGGTAGGTCGGATTTTCCGTAACGATCTCATGCGAGGCGTGCGATGCCGATTGGATTTCGTGCGATCGCATCACGCG
>DASZLH010000070.1:0-11623 GCA_035552495.1 Kapaibacterium sp. (SeqCode)
CGAGTTTCAATTCTTAATTCTTAACTCTTAATTCTTAATTAATTAGTACCTTCGGCTCTTAATAAGTACTTTCATAAAATGCTGCAGGTTCTCGAGGACTTTACCCGTCCCGCGAACAACAGCTGTTAATGGATCATCGGCAACATGGACCGGTAAGTTTGTTTCGAGCCGGAGGCGCTCATCGAGCCCTTTGAGTAGCGCACCTCCACCGGAAAGCATCATTCCGCGATCTAAAATATCGGCAGAAAGCTCCGGAGGCGTGCGCTCCAAACTAACTTTGACTGCTTCGACGATTTGATTGATCGGATCGGCCAGCGCTTCGCGCACTTCGGTCGAGCTTACTTCGATCGTCTTCGGAATGCCTGCTACCAAATCGCGTCCCTTGACTTCGACCATTAGCTCTTCTTCCAGCGGCATTGCGCTGCCGACCTGACATTTGATAAGCTCGGCTGTCCGTTCACCGATCAAAATATTATAATTACGCTTGAAGAACTGCATGACGGCCATCGTCAATTCATCGCCTGCAACACGAATAGACTCCTGATTGACAATCCCCGAAAGCGCGATGACAGCGATCTCCGTTGTTCCGCCACCGATGTCGATAATAATATTACCGACCGGCGCTTCCACATCAAGACCAATGCCGATTGCAGCAGCCATCGGTTCGGCGATCAAATGGACTTCTTTCGCGCCCGCATGTTCCGCCGAATCGCGGACGGCGCGCTTCTCGACTTCCGTAATGCCCGAAGGGACGCTAATCACAATGCGCCGAGAGGGAAGCCAGGAAGGATGGACTTTCTTTATGAGCGCGCGCAACATCCCCTCAGCGATTTCGAAATCGGCGATGACGCCGTCTTTCATGGGCCGGATCGTTTGAATATCCCGATGCGTGCGTCCGACCATCGCCTGCGCTTCTCTGCCAATGGCAACGATCTTTTTTGTCGTCGTATCGAATGCAACGATAGACGGCTCGTTGAGTACAATGCCTTTCCCCTTCATGTAAATGAGGGTATTGGCCGTACCCAAATCGACTGCGATATCCGCGCTGAATAAACTGAACATGAAATGCTATGTGCTAAAAGTGCTAAAGTGCTAAAAAATTGTCTGAACCAAATTTATTGATTGATAGATTTTGGGATGTAAAAACATTGCGATGGCTGCATTGCCTTCGTCCACTATCTCATTAATCCATTTAATCCCATAAATCCCGGTTCAGATTAATGTTTAAAATGCCGCATGCCAGTCATTACGAGCGCCATGCCGCGTTCTTCCGCTGCTTGAATTACTTCCGCATCGCGCACCGAACCACCCGGCTCGATCGCAGCGACGGCACCCGCTTCCGATGCTTCGATCAAGCCATCCGCAAACGGAAAGAATGCATCGCTTGCCACGAACGAGCCGCGCAGACTGAGCTTATGGTGCATTGCGTGCTCGACCGCTATGCGTGCAGATTCGACTCGCGACGTTTGTCCGGCGCCAAGTCCAAGCGTTCGGGCAAAGCCGATGCCGTCTTGACCGCCCTCGATACCACAAAATGCGATCGCATTCGATTTCAGATGTTTAACGATCTTCCATGCAAAGAGTAATCCTTGCCGCGAATCGTCATTTAGCGGATGTGATGTAACAGAAGTAATCGCAGAATTGCTCGCAGAAAGATCGCCCGATAATAATTCTTTATCGGTATCCTGATATAAAACGCCACCAATAACCGAACGAAGCTCAGCCATGCCAGAAATCGTCTGTTTTAATTGCTGAGCGTTATAGCGAATAATCCGCCGGTCTTTTTTCTTTTTAAGAATTTCGAGAGCATCCGCAGTAAATTCGGGCGCAAGAATAACTTCGCTAAAGAATTCATTGATCCGGTTTGCAAGCACAGCATCCATCGTGACATTGAGGATGATAATTCCGCCGAAAGGACTTTCGGGATCGGTACTAAAAGCGCGATTGAATGCATCGAGCGGGTCCGAACCTTCCGCAACGCCGCAAGGATTTGTATGCTTGACAATCGCGGCAACAGTAGATGTCGTGGCTGGAAATTCCGCGATAAGCCCCAGCGCCGCAGAAGTATCGAGAATATTGTTGTACGATAATTCTTTGCCCCAGAGTTGCGTGCAGATTTTGGAGAACTCCATCCCATAGAGTGCCGCTTTTTGCTGCGGGTTTTCACCGTAACGCAACGTTTGGATAAGCGGCAGCGAAAGATCGAGTATAGCAGGCGCATGGGCTTCGCCATTGTGAGAAATTTTGCGAAAATAATCGGCAATAGAGCGATCGTATTGTGCAACGCGCTCGAATGCGTCGCGCGCGAGATCGAATCGAAGTCCGAGGCTCGTCGCCCCTTCTTTTCGTTCAAGCTCCCGAGTAAACCGATCGTATTGCGATGGATCGGTGAGCAACGCAACGCCGCGAAAATTTTTCGCGGCGCTTCTAAGCATTGCGGGGCCGCCAATGTCGATTTGTTCTATAATCTCTTCTTTCGTAGCTCCTGGCTTTGCTACCGTTTGCTCGAAGGGATACAGATTCACAACCAGCAAGTCGATAGGCTCGATGCCATGTTCCTCGGCTTGCGCAATATGCGAAGGAAGCTCGCGGCGAAAGAGTAATCCGCCATGGACCATCGGATGCAAGGTTTTAACACGCCCATCGAATACTTCTGGAGAATCGGTAAGCTCGGTAACGGAATGGACATCCATGCCAAGCTCTCGCAAGTATTTTTCGGTGCCGCCGGTAGAATACAATTCAACGCCGTACTTCTGAAGCGTCCGAGCCAGCGCATCGAGTCCTGTTTTATCGAACACGCTGATGAGCGCGCGTCGAATTGGCACGATGTCGATTGCAAGTTGCCGTTCCTCTGGCATTGTGTGCGTCATGAATAAACTCTCTTTTAATTCAAAATTAATGCGCGTCCATTACTCACTCGAACTTTATCTCGGGCGACGAGATCGATCGCGCGCGGAAAAATGGCATACTCGATTTCGCGCACACGTTGCTGCAATAACTCTGGTGTATCGTCTTCCCGCACTTCGCAGCACCGCTGCATTACGATAGGCCCTTCATCATAATTATTCGTGACGAGATGAACACTCGCACCACTTACTTTGCATCCTTGTGTGAGCACCGCTTCATGCACGCGAAGTCCATACATGGAAGGCCCTCCAAAGAGCGGCAATAGCGCCGGATGCACATTCACGACTCGATCCTCGTAAGCGTCGATAATTACTTTGGGCACTTGTTTCATATATCCCGCAAGGGCGATAAGATCAATCGACCGGCTGCGAAGCGTGTTGAGAAATGCTTCTTCGAAAGCATGTTCATCGCCGCCAAATCGAATGAGCGAAAGATGCTCGCATGCAATACCATGCTTTCGAGCATATTCCATCGCGCCCGACGTAGAATTATTCGAAATTACGAGCGACAATTCCACGGAGGCGAGCGTACCTCGTATAATCTCGTTATGAATATGGGCGAGGTTCGTTCCCTGCCCCGACGCTAAAACCGCTAATCGCTTAATGGATAGTGCTCCTCGAAGATAAGTTAAACAAAGCTACTTTTGCAAAATTACGAGAGAAAAGAAGAGATCGCATCAATCGCGATGTTTTTGCTTCTCATTTAATCCTTCTCGGATCATTGGAAATTATCTCTAAAACAGAATGAGGCAACTGGCGCATTAAAGCGGCCAATTGCCTCATCAAGAATAAGTTTGGTTAACTTACCAGCGACGTCCGCCATCGCGTCCGCCACCACCGCCGCTTGAACGGCCACCGCCGCCGCCACCGCTGTAGCCGCCGCGTCCGCCGCCGCCACCTCGATTATCGCGCTGCTCCATCGGGCGTGCTTCGTTGACCGTAATGGAACGGCCGCCGAGTTCTGCACCCTGGAGTTCTTCGATTGCGCGCTTTGCAGCGGTATCGTCTGCCATTTCGACAAACCCGAATCCTTTGCTGCGGCCCGTCTCGCGATCACTAATTACTTTGGCGCTCGCGACTTCACCGTAGCTCGCAAAAATTTGCGAAAGCTGGCTTTCGTCCGTATCGTACGGAAGTCCACCGACATAGATCTTCATCATGGAATAACCTCAAAAATAAAACAAAGAAACAAAAAATACGCTTCGAGATGAGGATTCAGAATAAAAGAGCGTCACGATAATCTCGGGCACCTACACGATGCTGTTGAAACCAGATGCAAGACTTCTTCCGTAAAACTCGCAACCCAAAGGTAGTATGAATTCACAATGCCAAATGCCTTTCCGGGTAGATAAGTTCGGGTAATAATCGGATGATGTTTACTCGCGTAGGTCGGCGCTTCCAGCCCGACCACTCTCTGAGGGTAGGTCGGGCTGGAAGCACCGACCTACGGCAAAATTCATTCAAATCCCGTCGGTACGGTAGCTCTCCATGTATTGCTTGACGCGCTCGGTGAACTGCACCGCATAGAGGCCGTCGATAAGGCGGTGATCGTGGGAAAGTCCCAGGAACATCATCGATCGGATCGCGATGTAATCGTTGCCTTCCTGATCGGTCTTGACTACCGGACGCTTAACGATCGCGCCAGTCGTCATGATGGCGAGGTTCGGCTGATTGATGATCGGAGTCGATAGGATATTGCCGAACATACCGGGATTCGTCAGCGTGAATGTGCCGCCAGAAATATCGTCGGGCGTCAGCTTTTTCGTGCGCGCTTTATTGGCCAGCTCGCCAACCGCTTGTGCAAGTCCGGAAAGACTGAGGCGGTCGGCTTGCTTGATAACGGGCACGATAAGCGCTGGCGGCAACGGCGAGCCTTCCTGCTGCGGCATCGCGACTGCAATACCGAAATTGATCTGATTGTGGACGACAATATTGTTGCCATCGATCGAAGCATTGATAAACGGGAATTCGCGCAACGCACGGAGCATGCACTCGACAAAGATCGGAGTGAGCGTGAGTTTTACGCCGTAACGACGCAGGAATTCCTCCTTGAACCGCTTTTGGAAATTTACGATGTTCGTTACGTCCACTTCGCTGACTGAAGTAACATGCGCGCTCGTATGGACCGAGCGTACCATGTGCTCGGCGATGCGCTGACGAATATTGTCCATAGGCAGTACCGTCGTGGCTTCGCCGGAGGCCGCAAAAGTCGGCGCAGCCATTGGCTGCGGCTCGCGAGGCGCGAAACTTGGCGCACTTGCGCCGGGCGCGGTCGGGCGGGATGCTGCTTGTGGGACGCCCCCACTCTTTCGCGCATCGACATAATTCAACATGTCGGTCTTGTTGACACGACCGCCCTGGCCCGATCCCTGAATAGCCGCAAGCTCCTGCGGAGAAACACTCTCCGCTTTGGCAATCGACTTGACAAGTGGCGAATAAAAGCGATTGTCCTGAACAGCAGGCTGCGAAGCGGCCCGTTGAGCGGCCGGTTGCGGAGCAGTTTGTGCCGCTTGCTGCTGTGGTTGAGCCTGCTGTTGAGGAGCTTGTTGTGCCGGCTTGGGAGCTTGAGGCTGCGGGGCCGGTGCTTGTGAAGATGTCCCGGCTGCACCAGACGAAACATAAGCGAGCGCCGCGCCGACTGCTACCGTTTCCTTTTCCTGAGCAACGATCTTAGTAAGTGTCCCGGCAAATGGAGACGGAACTTCCGTGTCTACTTTATCGGTAGAAATTTCGAGGATCGGCTCATCTTTCTGAACTTTGTCTCCCTCTTTCTTAAGCCACCGAAGTACAGTGCCTTCCGAAATGGATTCTCCCATCTTCGGCATGACGACAGCCTGCCCTCCTGCTTCGCCGGAAGTTGCCGGTTGAGGCGCTTGTTGCGGATCAACTTGCTGTGAAGTAGACTGCTGGGCTTGCGGCTGCTGCGCAGGTTGCTCGGCAGCTTTTGCCGGAGCAGGTGCTTCCTGTTTTGGTGACGGAGCCTGCTGGGCGCGCTGGCCTTCATTCTTGCCTGCCGCTTCGCCGTTCGTACCAATGGATGCGATCGGCTCCCCGACCGAAACGGTCTGCTTTTCCTGCGCTAGGATTTTCAGAAGCGTCCCGGCAACCGGAGATGGAACTTCCGTATCGACCTTATCGGTCGAAATTTCAAGGATTGGTTCATCCTTCTGAACGGCATCGCCTTCTTTCTTCAGCCATCGAAGAATTGTCCCTTCTGAAATACTCTCGCCCATCTTGGGCATCACTACATTGGTCGCCATGCTTCTCTAAAAATCTTCCTATATATCGTTGAGTGAGATGAGCTTCTTTATAGAACGCTCGGGCCCTAAACATCAATCGAGCCTAAAGGCTTCCCAGGGTATTAAGAATGAAGAATGAAGAATGAAGAGTTAAGCTCAGGCGGCGAATCTTCATTCTTCATTCTTCATTCTTCATTCTTCATTCTTCATTCCTAATTGACTTCCGGTTTCCAAAAGTGTTTCTCCATATCGACTAATTCGCCTTTGAAGGTGACGCCTTCCCGTTCGAGCATTTTACGCATACGTTCGTAGCCACCGAAGTGATGCGCGCCCGAAAGCGCGCCGATGCGGTTTATGACGCGCTGCGCCGGAATATCGAAACCTTCCGGAATCGCGTTCAGCGCCTGACCGACCATCCGGGACGACCGCTTCATTCCAAGAATTTCGGCGATCGCTCCGTAGGTCGTCACCTTTCCACGCGGAATTTGTTCTACGATCGCATAGACTTTATGATAAAACGTCGGTGTATTCTTTTGCCCTCTTGGTTCAAAAATACTTTCGATAACATCCGGTAGATGCCGATCTTTTAATGAGTTTGACGGTAGCTTTTTTCCTCGTCGCATACTATTAATTCCGTGAGCGAACTTCCAAGGGTAGCAATTATTGGCACCGGTATTAGCGGCCTCGCCGCTGCCGTTCGTTTAACGCGGGATGGCATCAAAAACGTCACTATCTTCGAAGCCCGCCGCGAGCCTGGCGGACGCACCCGTTCGTACATCGACCCCAAAACAGGCGACGAACTCGATAACGGCCAACACCTGCTAATGGGTTGCTATACTGCAACACTCGATTATTTAAGCATCATCCGTTCCGAGAGGATGATCGAACGCATTCCACTCCGCATTCCATTTTGGAGCAATACTGGCGTGCGATCGTTTACCATCGACCGCTCGCTTGCGCCGCCGTTGAACTTGCTCATTGCTCTCGCCCGCACGTCGCTCCTTACGTTTAGTGAAAAGCGCGCGGCAGCAAAACTCGGTAACGCCATCTGGAGATCGAAACTCCCGAATGATTTCCAACGCATGACCTGTGAGGATTTTTTCGGGTATTTCGAACAGCCAGATTCGCTTGTGTTAAAATTATGGTCGCCGATCGTGCTGGCTACTATTAACGCGGCCCCTGCACGGGCGAGTGCCGAACTCTTTGTCAATGTGCTACGCGAAGCGTTTTTCTCCTCACGTTCGGCAAGCGCACTTCTCATTCCCAAATGCGGACTATCGGAATTGCTCGTCCAACCGGCTATCCATTTTTTAGAGGAGCAGGGTGGTAAAATTCAAGTGGGCTCTCCCATTCGAAGCGTAGAAAAATTCGGAAATATTTTCAAACTTTCACTCGATAGTGAGACTTTGGAATTCGATGCGGTTATCGATGCATCGTCGCAGTTTAATGTGGGGCCGGAAGCGCCGCCGATACCAAATGTGGAATACTCCCCGATTGTCAACGCCTATTTTTGGCTCGACCGTTCTGTATTTAAAGCACCGGTCCATGCGTTCGTTGGCACAACTCTGCAATGGGCATTCCCTAAGCAATCGCACTATTGTGCCGAACGGGTCGCGCTGACGGTCAGCGCGGCCGAAGGACTGGTCGATAAAAGCAATGAATCCATCCGGGATATTCTGTGGGCCGATCTCCAACAGACCGTCCCAGCCGCAAGGGACGCGACACTATTGCATTGGCAGATTATTCGTGAAAAACATGCGACCCCACTTTTTACTCCGGAGTTACAGCAATCCCGACCGAATACCAAAACAACTATGAATAATTTTTATAGGACCGGAGACCTCATTCAGAACGGTTTACCCGCAACTATTGAAGGAGCCGTTCGTAACGGATATACTGCGGCTGAGGCATTGTTGGAGACACCTGGAAATGCTCGAATATTTTCAGAGTCGATTCAACCGCAAATGGGCCGAGGTAGCGATTAATATTTTTTTCGAACAGGAACATGATGTATTGTATCTTAAACTTTATTCATCGCATTCCTTCCAATTCTTTGTAAGGCACCCCAAACATCACAGATTATGGCTGAAACACAAACTATTATAGCACCTGCTCAACCGCGACCCAACGGGAATGTTCGGACCGATGGCAAAAATGCATCGGCTACTCCTCCCCGCGAGGTCATACAAAGCGTGCATAAAAAGAAGAAGCGGACGAACCCGGTTTATCTTGTGCTGGGATTGCTTATCCTCGGGGCCGCCTTTTGGTATTTCTTTCTCCGGACTCCCGCGAAAGCTCCGCTCGTCGTGCGATACGCCGCGGCGGATGTTGGAAATATTTCGCAGGGTGTGACCGCGACCGGGACATTGCAGCCGATTACGACGGTACAAGTCGGTAGTCAGGTTTCGGGAATGATTACCGCGCTGTATGCGGATTTTAATACCAAAGTCACGAAGGGCCAGCTCCTCGCCAAGCTCGACTCCTCCACATTCGAGGCAGCAGTAACGCAGGCCCACGCCAATGTAGCGAAGGCCCAGGCCGATCTCTTTGCAGCGCAGAAAGATGAAGCACGCAACCAGCAACTGCTCGCGCAGAAACTCATCGCGCAAGCCGATTACGATGTAAGTAAAAATAAACTCGACGATGCGAAGGCTGCCGTCGATCAGACGGCCGCATCGCTCAAACAAGCAGAATCCAATCTTGGCTATACCGTTATTCGATCTCCCATTTCCGGAGTCGTCGTTGCGCGCGATGTCGATCAAGGGCAAACGGTCGCGGCCGGATTCAACGCCCCGGTTCTGTTCGTCATCGCGGAGGACCTCACTAAAATGCAGGTCGCGGCCAATGTCGATGAGGCGGATATTGGTCAGGTCGCCGCGGGTCAGAGTGTGAAATTCACGGTGGACGCCTATCCCGGCGAGCAATTCGAGGGTACGGTTGCGCAGGTCCGTATCAATTCCGTGACGACGCAGAATGTCGTTACCTATACGGTAATGATTAACACGCCGAACCCGGACGAACGCCTGTTACCCGGTATGACGGCGACCGTAAATATCATCGATGCCAGCCGCTCCGATGTGCTCCGCGTTCCGGTCGCAGCCACGCGACTGGTGCCACCAGCCGAACTGATCGCGATGACCGGCTCGAAGGATACTACTGCCGCGCATGTCCGCCGCACCCACGCTCCGGGCGATACCACACATCATCAATGGTCCCAAGGTGGGCCCAGCAGCGGAAGTGCTCCGACGTTCGGTACGATCTACGTTAAAACGAGTGCGAAGCAAGGGCCATCACTCGAACGAGTGAAAGTCGTAGAAGGACTATCCGATCCCAGCTATACAGAAATCTTAAGCAGCACGCCCCCCATCCATGCAGGCGATAGCGTCGTCGTCGCAGCCTTTAGCATGACGAGCAGCGCACCTGCGGCTTCCTCACCGATTAGTACTCCTCGTGTCGGTGGCGGAGGGGGACGTGGCGGTGGAAGATAATACTTATTTCCCCTCCTTACCAAAGGAGGGGGGCGGAGGGTAGTTTTCACTCCTGCTATCCATTTTATCAAAACAATGTTTACCCAATTACTTAGCAGCGTTTCCATGGCATTTCAGTCGCTCGCGAGCAACAAAGTTCGCGCGGCGCTAACGATGCTCGGTATTATCATCGGCGTCGGATCGGTAATTACGATGACGGCCATCGGCGAAGGCGCATCGCAGGCCGTGGCCAATCAGATCAATGCCATGGGTACCAACGCGTTGCTGATCTTTCCCGGCGCAACGAATCTGGGTGGCATTTCGTCCGGAGCCGGTGGAAGTCAACATCTTACGGAAGAGGACGCGAACGCACTGAAAAAATCGACGTGGATCGCTGCGGTATCCCCCATCGTTTCGACGAGCGTGCAAATCGTTGCCGGCAATGAAAACTGGGCGACCCGCATTACCGGAGCTAGCTCCGATTATCTCACGATTCGAAACTGGCCCGTCGTCAGCGGCAGTAACTTTACGGACGCCGATGCAAAATCCGGTACGAAAGTCTGCATACTCGGTAAAACCGTCGCTACCAATTTATTCGGCGATGGAGTCGATCCCGTCGGGCAGACCGTCCGTATCAAGCACGAGCCGTTTACCGTAATCGGAGTCTTGCAGGAGAAAGGATCGAACTCATTCGGTCAGGACCAGGACGATATTGTGATTGCACCGCTCGCCACCGTCCAGAAAAAGCTCGTGGGCATTACGTGGGTGAATCAGATCATGGCGAGCTCCATCACCGCTGAAGCCACGAACCCTGCGACGACCGACGCCACCGCCATTCTTAGACAGCAGCATAAATTGCTTCCCTCCGACGATAACGATTTTCAAATCCGTTCGCAGGTCGAGCTCGCGCAGGCCGCGCAGCAAAGCACCGCGACAATGACGAGCCTGCTCACGGCCGCCGCAGTTATTTCACTGCTTGTCGGTGGTATTGGGATTATGAATATCATGCTTGTCAGCGTGACCGAACGCACGCGCGAGATCGGCATTCGTAAGTCGATCGGCGCCAAGTTCGCTAATATCCTCTTCCAATTCCTGACCGAAGCTATTACGCTGAGTCTCGTTGGCGGTATCGTCGGTGTCGTCTTAGGGTACATTGCCTCGACTTTTGTATCGAAGAGCAACGGCTGGATCCTCGTCATATCTCCATCGGCGGTTGCGCTATCGTTCGGTGCTGCGGCGTTCGTCGGTATCTTCTTCGGATGGTATCCGGCCCGTAAAGCCGCACGGCTGAATCCGATCGAAGCACTCAGGTATGAGTAGGTGTGGAACATGCTTTAGCTTGTTCCTTTGATTTCCGGGGCAAGCTAAAGCATGCCCCACACTACTCGACTAATTCGATCGGCACATAATTTCCCGCGTGGCGTTCGGAGATTCTTTTCGCTTCGTCGTCTTCTACTTTCATGACGGTGAAGGAAAGTCCGGCTTGTGAGAGGCGGTACGAATGGTGCAATCCGAAGGTTCGCGCGCTGGTAAGAATGGGACCGCCGAATTTTTCGCGGAGCTTTCCCATCGCGCGGGAAAGGCGCTCTTTTTTCTCCGTATCATCTACGAATAATTCTTCCTGAGGCAGCGCTGGCTCGAAATCGCCAAGATGGACGCCGATAAATGTTACACGCGGACGAGGATTCGAGCGCCAAATCTCGCGTGTCATTTCCGAAATAATCGGGAAAACGATCTGCTCCGATTGCGTCGCGTGCTTTAAGTGGAATACACGCTGCGCAAACCGTTGATCTGCAAAGCGCATGTAGATCGAAAAGCTTCGAGCTTTCATATCGCTTTTTCTCAATCGCCAAAGGCAGCGTTCCGCAATATAGAGTAACAGCGATTCTACATAGTCCTTGTCCGAGGTCGTCTGTTGCAAAGTGCTTTGGTGCGAAATGGATTTAGCCGCGCCGCGCTTCGCGAGCGGACGTTCGTCGATGCCATGCGCTATATTCCATAAATAACTGCC
>DASZLH010000071.1:0-14488 GCA_035552495.1 Kapaibacterium sp. (SeqCode)
TATCATAAATGTGGGCTGTAACGATCTGAAATCCGGCCTTAATGATCGCATTGCGTACTCCCTCCCATACTTCACCAGAAGAGTTCATAAATACAACCAGCATCCAATGGTCGCGCCTTAGAACCCGGAAGCATTCTTTGAAAGATTGCTCCATTAAGCTAGAATACTCATTAATTCCCTTCCCCTGAACGCGATTAATTATAGCCTCTGATTTATTATTAGTGTATTGTCCGAGCCATGACTCCCAAAGGAAATTCATTTCGGAATAGTTGATAAAGGACCCAAATGGTGGGTCAGTGAAGATAAGATCGATGGACTCATTTGAAATGTTCTTCAGATCAGTTGCCGACCCACAACTAATGGCAACCTCGCCTTCGTATTTTGAAGCAGCAGAAAACAAGTGGTCTTCAATGGAGCGCGACTTTCTTTCGAAAGTTAAGAAAACATTGGTCTCATTGAAGATAAATGGAACATTGAATCTCGGCGTGTTACCGCTACCTCCCCAAAATCTAAACTCGGATAGTCTCGTGACTCTCTGATAGAGTGAAGTAAAAGTGAAAGCCACCATCTGTGCGACCGAGTCTTTCGGGATTCGTTGAATGTGATACCAAATATGATTAAGTGCGGAGAGATTTCGAGAAGTATAAAAATCTGCAATTCGCGTTAAACCGTGTTTTTTGGGTTGACGTAAGTTAACGCCGTCCGGTATGTCCACCTGTGGATAGAATCCCTCAATCAATGGAGGGAGACTCGAAATCTGCTGTATTTTCAATAAGTCCTCTGGCGAAGGAGAATGAGTCACCTCAACCTGCTTTGAGCCGCAGCACTTATATCCGACGAGCACAGGAATCGCATCTAACCTTTTGAGCCGAGACTTTTTGAGAATAGTATCACATGAAGGACAGGGAAACTCCGGAAGAATTCGGTGGTCTTTGACACTCTTCCCATATTCTCTACAATGATCCCACAGCACAAAAGGGTGCGAACATTCGCTACATGTGACCCTGTATGACCATACGGTATATTGAAGCTCTGCCTGCTTACCGCACTCTCTGCATGTGGTAGAATATAAGCTCGCCCTGAGTTCACGTGTTGCATTGAGAATTGAATCGATTCCCCGACGATACTCTTCGGGTGAAAGTTTGCGACAGTACTGTTCTGCAATAAATGTTGCTGCTGGAGAGAGATCATTTAGAATGCAATCGAGTCCCAGTATTCTTGAGGCAACGCCCGTCATACCGCTACCTGCGAACGGATCTAAAATAAGGCCGCCATCCGGCAAATAATAACGCAGTAATTCTGCAATTCCTTGAGGCGGGACCTTAGTGTGATAGGTATGAGCGTCATATGTATAAGTGTTCTTTCCTGCTATTGTAGCCCTATCGAAAGGTTTTGCAGTCGTGCATGCTGGCCGCTGGTGTTCCCTAATTAGATTTGTAATATGAGTCGTGCTGTCTCCATGCTCCGCGACACGATCGGTTATTGCACACTCCGGATGATCAAAAAGTGAGTATTCGAGAGTTTCCTCAAACAGGGGGGCTGTTTGTTTTATTGTCCTTCGTACGCCCCGAGACTGAAATAAAACAGGTGCCAATTTGTTCGCTGGTTGAATCGAAGACTTAGCATATTCACACCCGCGCCGAGGCTAACGAGTGATCGTTTTGTCCATATTACCAATGCCCGAACATAAAGGGCACCTATGGCTGGTTCCCGGCATAACTAGATCGACTATTTCAAAACCCATATACTGCTTTATTGAATTCGAGTGGACGGTCCAATTTCGAGCGTTAATGTTCGAGCTACAAGCTCAGGATTCCTTCCACGGCGGACTCCATGTTAAGGCTGTGCGTACTCCGTGCATTCGGCACTAATCCCTCACTCCCTGTTTTTCGTAACCGAATATGGACCCCTTTACAGCTTGCTCGTACTTTGAATGATGAACTCGCCATTCGCGGGACGGTCGATGATATGCTTCGGGAGAACCTGCCTGGTATCGAAGCGAAGTCGCGAGAGGAGTTGGAGGCAATCGTGCGGACGGTCCACGCCGAAGCGGTTGCGCTATTTCTCAAAAAGGAATTAACACCAACAGATGCGCCGCGATATGAGTGGAAGCGAATTGTCGAGACGCTAAAAGGTCGCTCCTGACCTACCTTTCACATTTATTATTCTCTTTATTCGCAGGGTTTCGGTGCGGTGGGCAAGCGCCCTATTATGGTTGAAGAATCTGCAGCGACTTTTTAGGAAGTGCCTCAACGAGAGCAAGCAGAGCGGCTGCGGCGCCATGCGGGTGGCGTCGGCCTTGTTCCCAGTTGCGAACGGTTGCGACGGGCACGCGAATCAAATGGGCGAATTCATTCTGCGATTTCCCGAGTTTCAGCCGAATTCCCTTCACCTGTGACGCATAATCGAAGGAGCGCGATGGCTTCTGTTCTCCGCGAAGAATTCGGCCACCCTCTTTTACGCTTTCGAGTAACGTGTCAAAATCTTTTTGTTTCATGGGTATTGTTCGTCAACAATTTTCTTGAGTGCCTTTTTCTGTTGTTGTGTATCGCCGTTCCAATGATAATCCGGGACTCTGGTTACAGGCTTTTCAAAAACCGATACACTACCTCATTAAATTCGAGCGGACGGTCCAGGTTCGAGAGATGGCTGGCGCCTTCAATAAGTTTATACTGCGCGCCGGGAATGAGCCGCGCGATTTCTTCGCCGAGCGCGGGCGGCGTGATCTTATCGAGCGCGCCGGTAATCACGAGTGATGGAATTGCAACCGTCGGCAGCACGCTGCGGTAATCGTGGCTCCAGGTCTCGCGCCAGGATAGCAGGTAGGTCTCGACATCTTTCGTCGCCATCGACTGGATGCTTTCCAGCAGCACTTCCGGCGCAATATCGGGCGCGTGCGCAAACGGAATTCGCTCGGCGGCGAACTCCGCGAGCGATTTTGTTTTCAGAGCAATACCGGGACGTGGAAGAATCGTGGCGGAGTTGGGATGCTTCGCAAATGTATTGCAGAACACCGCTTTCGCGATCGTAGAATATCCTTTGCGCAATGCTTCCATGATAATAACGCCGCCCATCGAATTGCCGACCCAATGCGCGCGCTCGAAACCTAAATCGCCGATGAGGGCGTGAACATCCGCTGCGAAATCTTCCATCGTGATCGGGATGGCAAGGCCGCGCTCGTCGCGTGTTTGAGACTCGCCGCTGCCACGCATATCGAGCGCCGCGACAGTATATCCGAGCTGCGAAAAAAACTGAACTTGCGGCGTCCACGCGCAGCGGTCCGCCCCGACGCCGTGAAGGAAGACGATAAGCTCGCTATCTTTTCCGCCGTCGATCCATTCGAAGGCGAGAGTGATTCCGCGGATGGTGCGTTGTTCAAGCATGATCGTATGAACCGGATTTATGGACAGTCGTGATGAAGATGATTAGAAAGCATTCTTGTTCACTCAATGATTTGAACCCCATCCCAAAAATCATTTTAATCCCATAAATCCCGGTTCAGACTATTTATAAATTCCCCCGCAAATCCTGCTCGCGTTCGATGGACTCGAAGAGCGCCTTGAAATTGCCTTTACCGAAGGAGCGCGCGCCACGGCGCTGGATGATCTCGTAAAATAAAGTTGGGCGGTCTTCAACCGGTTTCGTGAAAATCTGGAGCATGTAGCCATCGTCATCGCTATCGACGAGAATGCCGAGCCGTTCGAGCTCCTCGATCGGCTCGTTGATCGTCCCGACGCGGTCTTGCAGTTCTTTATAATACGTACTCGGGACACGCAGGAATTCCACGCCTTGTTGGGAGAGCTTCGTTACTGCCTCGATAATGTTACCTGTCGCGAGCGCGATATGCTGCACGCCCGGGCCGCGATACCAGTCGATATATTCTTCGATCTGCGATTTCTTTTTTCCGGTCGCCGGTTCGTTGATCGGAAATTTAATTTTCTCGGAGCCGGAGGCGACGACTTTCGACATGAGCGCCGAATATTCGGTCGATATATCTTTATCGTCGAAGGAAATAAACAGGTGAAAACCCATCACGTCTTCGTACCACTTGACCCACTCGTTCATCTGGTTCCACCCGACATTGCCAACGATATGATCGATAGCTGCAAGTCCAGATGGACGCGAGATCGTGTCTTCGGTTGTTACACTACGATAGCCCGGCGCGAAGCCGCGATAATTTTTTCGCTCGATGAAGCTGTGGAGCGTTTCGCCGTAGGTCCGGATAGCGGCCGTGCGGTAGGTGCCGTTCTGGTCGGTGATTTCGCGCGGCTCCTGCACGCCGGTCGCGCCGCGCTTCGTCGTCTCGGCGTATGCGCGCTCGACATCCTCGACTTCGAGCGAAATATCTTTGACGCCATCGCCATGCTCGATGAGGTGCTGCTGGTACGGATGGTCCGGCACGAGTGGCGTAGTCAGCACGAGGCGAATTTTTCCTTGCTCCAATACGTAGCTTGCACGGTCGCGCACGCCGGTTTCGAGGCCGGAATAGCCGGTCAGCTTAAATCCCATCGCGGAGCGGTAGAAGTAAGCCGATTGTTTAGCATTGCCCACGACGAACTCGACGTGGTCGATGGCGCGGATCGGGAAGAAATCTTTTTCTTCGGTCTGTTTCGAAGTCGTGGGTGCGGTTAGAACGTCCTGTGACATACGCGGTAGGAAAATGTATGGTACGAATTAATTGGTAAATTAGCGAACAATGAGCTGGTTCATTCGGGTTCGAAGGAGTTCGTGGCTGGTCATAGCGATGGCTGGTCTCTTCGTACTTTTCGTACCAATGGTGCTTCATGCCCAGGAATCTGCCGAGGGCCGACCTCTTGTGGATTTAGTCCACGATCTCACCGATATTTTCAACGATCCCCGGTTTTCCAATGCGACGTGGGGCGTTGCGATTCAATCGATGGAGACGGGCGAATATCTTTTTCGGTTGAATGATAACAAAAGCCTGCTGCCGGCTTCCAATTTCAAATTATTCACGACGGCCGAGGCGCTATCGCTGCTCGGTAACGATTTCCATTATACCACCCAACTCATTACGACGGGCCGCATCTCCGACGGAACGCTGCGCGGAGATCTTATTATCCGCGGCGCCGGAGATCCGACGCTGGGATCGCAATTGATGTTTCCCGATAGCAACCCAACTTTTGTATTCGAGGCATGGGCCGATTCGCTCGCGAAACGCGGCATCTCTCGCATCGATGGATCGATCGTCGGCGACGATTCCTATTTTACCGACGATCTCTATCCCAGCGGCTGGGCGATCGAAGATATGCCCTACTATTATGCCATGCAAACGACCGGCCTGGCTTTCGATGATTATCTATTTTCGGTCAGCGTTTCACCGGGACTTTCTCCCGGTTCGGTTGTCCGGTATGAGCTCCATCCCAACACCGAATATGTTTCGGTCGATAATCGAGGCATGACCAAGCAGGATTCGATAGTCCTCAAACGAAGGCATCAACCGGATTCTGTCATTGCCACCGGCGCAACGTCGATCGATATTACTCGCGATATCGGTACGAACTCCATTCTTATCCATGGTGGAATTCCGGAGTCGGCGCCCGTTACCAGCGACGCGCTTTCCGTTGAAAATCCGACACTCTATGCCGCATCGGTCTTTCGCGAAGTGCTGGAAGAACATGGCATCGAGATAACGGGCAAGACTCGCACGACGCGCGACCTTGCCAAGCCGATCCCGTACCTGAAAGCGCGCGTGCTTGCGAGTTATATCAGCCCGCCGCTTTCCGATATTGTTGCCATCATGAACAAGCATTCGGATAATCTTTATGCAGAAGAATTATTTCGCACGGTCGCAAAAGAAGTGGGCGGAGCGGGGGATTGGCAGCACGGCGTGGACGTCATGAAAAGATATCTTGCATCGATCGATCTCGATACGTCGCGCGTCGCGATCTATGACGGCTCGGGTCTTTCGCGGATGGACCTTATCTCGCCGGGTCAGATGGTAACGCTTCTGCGTACAATGCACGAACGCACGAGGTTATGGGAAGCCTTTTACCCATCGCTTTCAGTCGAGGGAGTCGATGGCACGCTTTCGAGTCGACTGAAAGGCACGCGCGCCGAAGGGAATGTCCATGCAAAGACCGGCTTTTTAACCGGCGTCCGTTCAATCTCAGGTTATCTTACAACGCGCGATGGCGAGCTTGTAGCGTTCTCGATCATCGGCAATAACTTTACGGTCCCGGTCAGTCAGGCGAATAATTTGCAGGACCTGGTGCTGCTGCGCCTCGTGAACTTTTCGAGGAAATAAAACTCTTTTTCCTAAACCTGCTATTCATGACTTTCAATTATCCGCTCACCAATCACTTATTCGAATGACATTGCGACGATTGGCATCCGTTCTCACCGCATTTCTTTTCATTGCCTCCTTTCGCTCCGAGGTAATTGCTCAAACGCCCAGTTTCAATATCGATACAACTCGGACAGTTGTTGATTCCAATGCCGTCGTGCAATCAGCGAATCCCTTCGTTTTCGATCGAACTGGTTCAAGTATTACGGGAGCCGAAGATATAGCCTCGATGGAGAATATTTTAGTGCAGTATGAGCAACAAGCAATACCGCAGCGGCTTTTCCCGGAAGACGATAGACTCTCGAAGTTTGTGGGACGATTGTATCGCTTTGCAAAAACCATTGTATTGGAGAATGTACAGGACATGCTGGCGGACCTTATACAGCACGAAGTATTTGGGCATGGGGCGCGAGCAAGAGAATTCGGAGACGATCACGTAACCTACGAACTGCATTTGTATCCGCCCTATGGTACCGGGGCCGGCGTGACCTACTCAGAGATTGGTTCTTCACGCGATAGGCACAGTTCCCTCTCTATTGCAGGCATCGAGGCCGAAAACATACTTGCACAAGAAGTCCGGTTGCGTTCGCTCGAAACTGGCTTTATCAATTATCGCGATGCCAATCTTTATTTCGTCGGTAGGCTGGCGCTGACTCAGTATGCATTAACGACGCACGATCTTCAGAGCGCCATTACAGGCAATGACATTGCTTCATACATTATTTTCGTAGGTGAGCGGAATCCTAAAGTAACCTTGGCCAATATTCGGGCAAATTCTTTGCTCAACTTTGCCGACCCGCTTACGCTCGCATGGTTCTATCAATACTTCTATAGCTACCTGTTTTGTGGCGATGTGGAAACACCCATGCCGATGATCCATGTCGGCGGCATTCAATATTTGCCAGGCTTTCGTGTTGCGCTCACACCGTTTGGCTACGATTATTATCTTGAAAACATGCTGGTCCACGACCATAAGGTCTTCATCGTGAGCCTTGGAATGGGAACAGCAGATCATGGGACTTCGGCTACCCTGAAAATGGAAGCGCCGAATGCATGGTCCAACCCGCTTTGGACTGTTGGGATCGACTTCGATGCCTGGCGCCAGCCACCGCTCGACCTTTCATCAAACCTGTTTCTTCCGGTTACCAGCGCCTGGAGCTATGGCGCGCTTGCAACGGCACATATCGGGTATCATCTCACATCGACCTTCGAACTCGCAATGCAGGGTGGATATAAAACGCAGGGTTTTGTCGAAGGGGAAGCACTGGGTTCAGGGCCGGTCATTCGCGCCGGAATCGAATTAAGGTAAAGATGCCAGTGAATCAAAGTGTGGGTGCTTAGTACTCTTACACCTCGTGAAGTTTTCGAGAAACGATCGGTAGCCGCAGCCTTCAGGCTGCGCGGTGATAAGTTGAAGGGTTGCCGGTTAATCGCACGCATTTGGTATGCGCAGCCTTTAGGCTGCATGGTGATTAACCGGCAAGCATTTTGGCCCACCACCCCGCAGGCGGAAGCCTGCGCCTACCGATTGCGCGGTGGCGAACCCTAAACTTTTCGGTTCACACGGGCATTCCGGTAGCCGCAGTCTTTAGGCTGCGTAGTGATTAACCAGCAAGCTTTCCGGCTCAGCACCACGCAGGCTGAAGCCTGCGGCTACCAATCGCGTGAATGTCAAATGTGCGACTCATCACCACACATGCTGACGCCTGCGGCTACCGTCTTTCATCTCATATTTTTTTATGTCAAAAATTCGTGAAAAGAACCATCGGCTTCCTACTGAGGCCTATCGCGGGTTTGTTCGTGCGGCATTCACTGCAAAGTTGGATAGGAATCAACCTTTTTTCGTAACGGAGGATCGGTTTAAGGAACAGGAATTATTCTTATTGCGAGCACTTCGAGAACTCCAGTGTGAATCGGAGCTTTATCTGTTTATGCCCGATCATTTGCATGTCATAATAACCGGGACATCCCTGGAATCGGATTGCCGATCTGCCATGGCCAAATTCAAACAATATTCAGGGTATGCATTTTCGCAACAGCACCAATTGGCGAAATGGCAAAAGGATTTTTATGATCATATTTTTCGGCAAGAGGAAGATTTGAGAAACCACATGGTTTACATCTTGAATAATCCGATCCGGGCTGGATTATGCGAGTCATGGGATGATTATCTCTATAAGGGTTCGACAGTTTTCGATGTACGAACTTTCGGGAAAGGTAACCGCAACCTTTAGGCGGGTGATAAGCCATAAACTTTCCGGACCACCACCCCGCAGGCTAAAGCCTGCGCCTACCAATGCGGCGAATGGCGAGTTTGCGGTTCACTCCACCCACGCAGCCTAAAGCCTGCGGCTACCATTGCACTTTCCAAGACGCAGAGAATCCCTTTGCTGCCGGTAACAGTTATAGAATTTCAACGTTATAGCTGATTGCCGATACCCTATATTGATTTTTCATTCGATCATGAAGCAATCGTACCTTGCCGCGCTAATTATTGCGCTGCTCTTTTCTCTCATAACATCCGCAAACGCCCAGCTTCCACCCTGGACGCGCTTTAAGCTCGATAACGGGCTCGAGGTCCTCGTCGTCGAGAACCATCTGACGCCGATCGCGACGATCGAGATCGCCGTAAAAAACGGGTCGTTCACCGAATCGCCACAGTATAACGGCCTTTCGCATCTCTACGAGCACATGTTTTTTACCTCGAACGCTGGCGATACGACGGAGGATGATTTCCTTGGCCGCGTGGATGATCTCGGAATCGTCTATAATGGTGAAACGCACGAAGAGCAGGTCGAGTATTATTTTACATTGCCGAAACAGAACCTCGAACAGGGACTCAGCTTCATGGCCACGGCGATTACCTCGCCCCTTTTTAAAGCAGATGAGCTGCACAAGCAGAAGGAGGTAGTCCTCGGCGAGTTCGACCGCAACGAAGCATTGCCGCTCTTTCAGTTCGGCCGCAAAATGGAACAGGCGATGTGGGATGGCTGGATCTCGCGCAAAGAGCCGCTCGGCGAGCGGCCGGCTATTAATGCGGCAACACGCGAAATGATGCTCACGATCAAAAATAAATATTACATTCCGAATAACTCGCTCCTTATTATTGCGGGCGATGTCAATGCGGAGCAGCTTCGCACGCTCGTGCCGAAGTATTTCGATCGCTGGCAGCGCGGTGCCGATCCGTTCGCGGTGAACCCGCCGCAGCGTGTCCCACCGCTACAGCACCCGATTTTCGTGCTCGATACTGTCGATGAGCCGCGCGCGATCGTCAAAGTGCAATGGCATGGTCCCTCGATCGGGCTGGACGATAAAGCAACGTATGTGGCCGATGTCTTTAGTTATATCGTCGTGCAGGCGGAGCATCAGTTTGCCAAGTCGCTTGAAGAGACGGGGCTTACACAGGGCGTCAATTTCTGGTACTACACGCAGCGTTATGTCGGGCCGGTCACCGCCGATATTATCACGACCCCCGAGCACCTCGATACGGTGATGAAGATTTTCTGGAGCCAGGTTGCCAAGTTCGACGACCCCAATTATTTTTCCGACGAAGAACTCGAGACTTCCAAGAACGTGCTGCGCACTCAAACACTTTATCGAAGTGAAGCGCTGACCTCATTCTCTCACGATCTCGCATTTTGGTGGGCGGCTGCTGGGCTCGATTATTATGGGACATATCTGGACAATCTCAGCAAAATCACGCGCGCCGATATTGCCGATTATATTCACAAGTATATTCAAGGCAAGCCCTATGTGCTTGGTATTGCGATGGACCGCCGCGCATTCGAATCGACGAAACCGAGCCTTGCGAAACTGGGAAATCCGGCGTTGCAATGAAGAATGAAGAATGACAAATTATCGTAACGTACCATTATGAAAATCCGCACAAAATTTATAATACCCTCGGTTCCTTCCATTCGTCATTTGTCATTCGTCATTTGTCATTTATTAGCTGTCTTCGCGATTGCTTCGTGTGCCGCGTCGCACCAAACGTCCTCCGGACGGATGTTCGCGCAGAGCGCGAATATCGTGAGCGACGTGCAGGAGTTCGATCTGTCCGGCGTTCATATTATCATGCGTCAATCGACGGCCGCGCCGGTAGTAAGCGCGATTCTGTTTATTAAAGGAGGATCGAGCATGACACCGCCGGACGAACCGATCTCGACCGAATATTTTGCGATGAACGTCGCCGCAGCAAGCGGAAGCCAGCGCATCGGGAAAGCATATTTTCGCCGTAAGATGCTCGCGATGGGTACGACGATCAATGGAGAAGATGGGCGCGATTATTCCGCGATCTCGATGCACTGCACGCGCGAAAATTTCGATACGTCGTGGGCGTACTTTACCGATATGATGCGGCAGCCAGCTTTCGACCCGACCGAATTCGAAAATTTCAAGCAGGCGGTGCTTATCAATCTCAATTCTATTTCGAGCGACGCCGAATCGTATTCCGATCATATCGCCGATTCCATTTATTTTGCCGGACATCCGTATGGCCGGATGCTCTCCTCGTCGGATATCCAGGGTGTCACGCTCGATCTGATTAAGCGGCATTACCAGTCGATCATGGTGAAATCGCGGTTTCTATTGGTGGTCGTCGGTAATATTTCGAAGGATGAACTTACGCAGAAAATCCAGGCGAGCATGGCCAATATTCCCGAAGGAAGTTACGCGCCGGTTGCCATGACGCCTCCGGCAAAAGCCTTTTCGCCGGGCACGTATTTTCCGCCGTTCGATCGCAAATTGCCGACCGATTATGTTCTCGGATATTTTCTTGTCCCTTCGCGCGGCGATTCGGATTATTATCCTTATTTACGGCTGCGTAATTTCTTCGGAGGCTTCGTATTCAATCACATTCGCGTCGAGCACAACCTTGCCTATGCGCCGAATGTCGATGAGCGCGAAGGAGAGACGAGTGTCGGTGTGATTTCGCTGCAAACGCCCTACGTCGATAGCGCGGTCCGGATCATATATGACGATGTCGATTTTTTCCAGCAAAATCGCATTCGGGAATCGGCGATCCGCGAAGGTGTCGCCGGTTGGGCGACCCGCAATTATATGAAGGCCGAAACGACGTCGAGCCAGGCCGTCTATTTAGGGCAAGCGAAACTACTCACGGGCGATTGGCACAACGCGTTTTTTTCCTACGATAAATTAGCGCAGGTCACGCCAGACCAGATTGTGAATGCTGCCAATAGATATCTGCGTAATTTCAACTGGTTCATCGTCGGCGATACCACGCATGTAAACCGGCCATTGCTCGAATCGCGGTGAATAGGGGCGCAGTAGGCTCTTTCGGGTAACATATTCGCAGGATACCCGTTAATTGGTTTCATAGGCTTTTGAAATCCCTAACATTTTCATTATTCCCATGAAACATTCGCTATTTTCTCGCGTCGTTTTCGCATTTCTTTTCATCGTCACACTATCCGGTGTGGCCGCTGCACGCAAAATCCCGCTGCGCGATTTTTTCAAAAATCCGGAGCGGACTGCATACCAGCTTTCCCCCGATGGATCCTATTACGCATTCCTCGCGCCGTATGAGAAGCGGCTGAATATCTTTGTTCAGGCACGTTCCGGCGGAGAACCAGTGCGCCTTACCAATGAAACCGCACGCGATATCGCTGGCTATTGGTGGAAGGGGAATGACCGTATCTTGTTTATGCACGATAACAATGGCGATGAAAATTATCATCTCTATGCCGTTTCGCGCGATGGAAAGACAAAGAACGACCTTACCCCATTCGACAGCACAACCATACAGGTCGTCGATGGGCTGATCGATAATGACAACGAAATCCTGATCGCAACCAACCAGCGCGATCACGAGATATTCGATGTGTATCATCTGGATCTCACGACCAATAAACTCCGCTTGATCGCGCAAAATCCAGGCAACATTAATGGATGGGTCACCGATCATGATGGCAAGCTCCGCGTTGCTTCAACGACCGATGGCGTGAACTCATCACTGCTCTATCGTGAATCGGAACAAGATACCTTCCGAGTGATTCTTACCACCGATTTCAAAGAAAATCTTTCGCCGCTCTTTTTTACCTTCGACAATAAAAATCTCTATGCATCGAGCAATATCGGTCGCGATAAATCCGCGATCGTTGTGATTGATCCGAGCACGGGCAAAGAGCTTTCAGTGCTATACCAGAATCCGGAGGTCGATGTTTCCAATCTTATTTATTCGCACAAGCGAAAAGTGCTGACATTCGCGAGGTATGAAACGGACAAAGAGCACAACTATTACCTCGATCCGCAGGCGGAAGCTCTGCATAAGAAGTTGGAAGCGAAGCTGCCCGGATATCAGGTCAATATTACCAGCCTTGACCGCAATGAAGACCTATTTATCATTCGAAATTATAATGACCGCTCCGTCGGCAGCATTTATCTTTATGATCTGAATGTCGATAAGCTGACAAAAGTGAGCGATGTTTGTCCATGGCTTCATGAGAACGAACTCGCTGAGATGAAGCCTATTTCGTTCACCTCCCGCGATGGAATGACGCTCCATGGATATTTAACGCTGCCGAAGGGTTCAAGCGGCACGCACCTGCCGATTGTCGTCAACCCTCATGGCGGACCGTGGGCGCGCGATAGCTGGGGCTATAATCCCGAAGTGCAGTTGTTTGCAAACCGAGGTTACGGAGTGCTCCAGGTTAACTTTCGTGGATCGACTAGCTATGGGAAAAAATTCTGGGAGTCCTCTTTCCACGAATGGGGCAAAAATATGCAGGATGATATTTCCGATGGCGTCCAGTGGCTTGTACAGCAGGGTATCGCCGATCCTAAGCGCGTCGCGATTTATGGTGGCAGTTATGGCGGTTACGCAACGCTGGCAGGGGTTGCTTTCACGCCCGATCTCTATTGCTGCGCCATCGACTATTGTGGCGTTGCCAACCTCTTCACATTTATGAAGACTATCCCGCCGTACTGGAAACCCTATCTCGATATGTTCCATGAAATGGTTGGCGATCCCCAAAAAGATAGTGTCATGCTCGCTTCGGCGTCGCCCGTGTTTCATGCCGACCGGATCAAGGTACCGATGCTCGTCCTTCAGGGAAAGAACGATCCGCGCGTTAATATTAATGAGTCGGACCAAATGGTAAATGCACTCAAAGCGCGTGGCATCGACGTGACCTACATCGTAAAGAATAACGAAGGCCACGGATTCCACGATGAAGAAAATCGTTTCGACGCATACGAAGCGATGGAATCGTTTTTAGAAAAACATCTCGCTGCCGATTAACCGAGGATCTTAATGCGGCAGCTTGTTTGTGAATAGTTTTTTCTTCTCTTCTCTCAATAGGGAGAAGAGAAGAAATATTATTCGCTGACTACCTGCTCCGTCGCGAACATCTCATCGCCAAACATCGCGCGCGCAAACTCCGCGGGATCGAACGGTTGCAGGTCGTCGATCTTTTCTCCGACTCCGATATAGCGCACGGGCACGCGCATCTCGTTTGTGAGCGCAACGACAATCCCGCCTTTTGCCGTACCATCGAGTTTCGTTAGAATGAGTCCGGTAACGGGCGCGACTTTCGTAAATTCGCGCGCTTGCTGGAGCGCGTTTTGTCCCGTTGTCGCATCGAGCACAAGATAGACTTCGTGTGGCACATCCGGCATGAGCTTGCGCATCACGCGTGTCATTTTTTCAAGCTCCTGCATCAGGTTCGCTTTGTTATGAAGGCGTCCGGCTGTATCGATCAGCACGACATCGGCCTGTTTCGCAATCGCCGATTGGACCGTATCGTACGCGACCGCCGATGGGTCTGCTCCCGGATGCTGCTGGATAATATCGACTCCCGCACGCTGAGCCCAGACTTCAAGCTGCGAATTCGCCGCCGCCCGAAATGTATCGGCCGCGCCGATCACAACTTTCTTACCGGCGTTGCGATAGTTGTAGGCCAACTTACCGATCGTCGTCGTCTTCCCAACGCCATTAACGCCCACGATAAGAATAACATACGGCTTTTTGCCGTCAGGAATTTCGAATGGGTTTTCGAGTAGTTCAGGATTATACTGAGGAATAGCAGTAAGCGCTTCGCCGATTTGCTTGCGCAACTCATCACGAAGCTGTGAGGCTTCGGACCATTTCATGAATTGCATCTGGTCCAGCAGATGTGCCATGATGCGTTCGGTCGTCGCTACGCCGACGTCCGAAAGCAAAAGCGT
>DASZLH010000072.1:0-17378 GCA_035552495.1 Kapaibacterium sp. (SeqCode)
CGGTGTCTTGCGTAACCACCAGCATCATGCGTTCGCCTTCGAGTTGATCGATACGGCCGCTATTTGGAAATTCTTCGACGGGACTGGTGGCAAAGGCATGTCCAATGCCAAAAATACGATTGATATGACGATCGGTCATGAGCATGACAACGCTGTCGGCGTCGATCTCGGTCGAGTCGTTCCAAATACGCTGACGGTTAGAAGACGATGTTTGCGGCGAATGAAAAATAGTCATGATCTCATGAGCTTCATCGTAGATTAACTTGCCGCCCACGGCGCTAAAATTCGAGCGAAGCATTCGCACGCTGTCGGTCGCAATAAATCGCGCCAAATCCCCTTGATACATCTCCATAGTACGAGCATGAAGAAACATCGTATCGTAAACGGTATTCACAATACGCGTAATGCTATCCTTGACTTGCGCACTATCGATATAGAGCAAGAGTGGGTAGCGCGGCACGATCGTATAACTATTTTTGGTAAACCGAGCAAGCGTATCGCCAAAAATGGTCGTGTTATTCTGAATGTCGCGAACCGCTACACGTCCACGCGCCAACATTTCACCAAGTTGTCGGGAATTATAGAACCAGTCAGAAGCGAGTGTTACAGAATCATTGGAGAGATGAACGTTGCCTTCGGCCGTTGTCTCGCCGAGCGCACGCACATAAGTGATAGTATCTGCTGCGAGTGAACCAGAGTCGCTCAGAATTTGCGCGTGCCCTGTCAGAATAGACGTTTGAGACGATCGATAGTAGGTGAGGTTATCCGAAACGCTCGTACTTTTTCCCTGGGTGACAGTAACGTGGTTATGAAAATGCGCGACCTGATTTGCCATATCGTAATCGCCATTGGCAGCAGTAAGCTCTACATCGCGATCGAATAAGCGCACGCCGCCTTCGGCATGGCCAATCTGAGTAGAAGCATAATAGGTCACGAGGGGGGCATAGAGTGCGAGCGTATCCTGATGGATGGCCACATTTCCAATGAGATCGAGCTGATTGGTATTCAGGTATTGCACAGCCTTATCTGCCGAACCATAGATCGCGCCCTGTACGAACTGCACGTGACCGATCATTTGTTTGACTGGCTGATCGTTTATTTGGCCGGCCACGAGACTATCGGCGGTAGCATTTAGGACCTGAGCGTTCGCGCTTCCTAATGCAACTATGGCGGCAAGAACGCAACCAAATAAAAAACGGCGGGCAATCATTTTACTGTGATGAAAAGGCGACTGAACGGTATAAACTGGCTCTTGTGATATAATATTAAAACGAACGCAGTACGTATGGCAATCAATCCGAACAAGCTCACGGTCAAAACACAGGAAGCGCTTCAAGCGGCTATAGAAATTGCTGGAAATTATGGTAACACGCAAGTCGAGCCGGAGCACCTGCTGGCTGCACTTATCCAGGACCCGGAAGGGGTTGCAACATCGGTGCTCCGGAAGATCGGTATCAATATCGATCAATTGCGGATTCGGATTACCGGCGCGCTCGAAAAACTCCCGAAAGTCACCGGCGCCCAGGGAGCGAATCAATTCGCTTCGAATAACCTGAACCGGCTCTTCGACGCGGCACGTCGCGAGGCGGAATCGCTGAAAGACGAATACGTCTCAACGGAGCACTTGTTACTCGCCTTTCTCGATGGCGACACTGCTGCCTCCCGTTTGCTTAAAGAGCAAGGCGTTTCGAAGAATGCGATTCTTACCGCCTTGCAATCGGTACGAGGCACGCAACGAGTAACAGATCCGAATGCCGAAGAGCGCTATCAATCACTCGAAAAATATGGGCGTGATTTAAATGATCTTGCGCGCAAGGGCAAGCTCGATCCGGTCATCGGACGCGAAGAAGAAATCCGACGAGTGATGCAAGTACTTTCGCGGCGAACGAAAAACAATCCAGTACTTATTGGTGATCCGGGAGTAGGCAAGACGGCGATTGTCGAAGGAATCGCGAATCGTATCGTTGCCGGTGATGTACCGGAGGGATTGAAGACGAAGCGAATTGTCGCGCTCGATATGGGTACGCTCGTTGCCGGAACGAGTTATCGCGGCCAGTTCGAAGAGCGTTTGAAAGCGATTGTAAAAGAAGTCTCGGAATCGGCCGGTGAAATCATTCTCTTTATCGATGAACTCCATACGCTGATCGGCGCCGGTGCAACACAAGGAGCAATGGATGCTGCAAATATTCTGAAACCTGCGCTCGCACGAGGCGAGTTGCATACTATTGGCGCCACGACACTCGATGAATACCGAAAATATATTGAAAAAGATGCTGCACTCGAACGCCGTTTTCAACCGGTCTTTGTCGGCGAACCTTCTGTCGAAGATACCATCTCCATCCTTCGGGGCCTTCAGGAGAAGTACGAAGTACACCACGGCGTTCGCATTCGTGATGCAGCATTGATCGCCGCTGCGCAGCTTTCCGACCGTTACATCGCCGATCGTTTCCTTCCGGATAAAGCGATCGACCTCGTCGATGAAGCTGGCAGCAAGCTCCGAATCGAGATTGACTCCATGCCAGCGGAGTTGGATCAGATCGAGCGAAGAATCCGGCAACTCGAAATCGAACGGGAAGCACTCAAGCGAGAGCAGGCGGTAGAATAGATCAATTGTATCATGATGGAAAATCCATTTATTGAAAAACCTTATATCTTTGGGACACATGAAGCGGAATTGCAGCGTCTTGGTATTCAGCATCGCGTCTGGCGGCCCCATGTTACAGAAGCCTGGCGTCGAGCAGGATTTACTTCGGGCCAGACGATCCTCGATCTCGGTTGTGGCCCGGGATTTTTGAGTCTCGATCTTGCGGAGATTACTGGTGCCGCAGGGAAGGTAATCGCGCTGGATCGCTCGGAGGAGTTTCTGAGCTATCTCGACTCTGAAGCGGAACGCAGAGGGCTTCAGAATATTTCGACACACTGCATCAATCTCGACGAGGACGAAATTCCAGAAATGGAACTGGATGGCGTATATGCCCGCTGGCTCTTTGCGTTTCTTCGGAATCCCAAATCGTTATTAGGGCGTGCGATAAAACGCTTGAGAAGGGGCGTCACCGTCGTTCTTCACGAATATTTCCACTACCATACTTTCGGATTCACTTCTCCTACGCCCGCCTTCGATGTGTTTATTTCTGCTGTTCTAAAAGCATGGTATGCTGAAGGTGGTACGCCGGATATTGCGCCCAATCTGCTCATGTGGTGCGAAGAATTCGGTCTAACGATCGAATCGGTGAGGCCGATTGTCCACATCGTAACGCCAAAAAGCTACATTTGGCAATGGCCGAAAAGCTTTGTGGAGGTTTCGCCCTGGCGTCTTGCAGATTTGGGGTTTATGAAGAAAATTCAAGTTGAAGATTTGCAGCGGGAGTTCGCAGCTATCGAAGGAGACGGTCATACGAGAATCGTCACTCCAGCAGTGCTCGAAATTATCGCGCGAAAATAATTTAATGTATAAAGTCTATTGCGACTTCGACGAAACAATCACAATGCGCGATGTTGGCCGCCAGATTATCGGCAGGTTCGGGGCGTCTTTATCGGAAGAAATATGGAAGGATTTCGATGCAGGAATTCGATCGGCTGCCGAATGTCTTCGCATAGAATGTTCGTCCGTTCAAGGCGCAAACAGGGAAGCGATCGACGCTATCATTCAGGCGCAGGCGCTCCGTCCGGGTTTTGCGGAATTCGCTGTTTTTTGCCAGGAGCGAAATATCGAGCTTTACATTGTGAGCGATGGCTTCAGCATTTATATTCGTCCCTTACTCGAACAAAATGGTCTCTCTCACATTCCGATATGGACGAATACGATAGAATTAAAAAATGATGGGTCGCTCGATATAAACTTCGAACATCAACGCGAAGGATGCACTCGCTGCGCCTCGTGTAAGTGCGCTCGAATTCTTACTTCAAGCGAGGATAGCGACACAGTCGTTTATATTGGGGATGGCTATTCCGATTGGTGTCCTTCGTCTATGTCCGATGTTGTCTTTGCTCGTCGCGATCTCAAGCGGCAATGTACTGAGCTTGGGATTCCGCATCACCCTTTCGAAGACTTTCACGAAGTGCAAGCGATACTTTCGAATTATTTGAAAGACCGTCCAAAGTACCGGCGCGAACAAGCGCATCGAAAAAGAAAAGAGTTGATTACAATTGAGTAAGTGTAGCATCGGGAGTATACTCACGATCCTACAGTGTTATCGAGATTGTGATTATACGGCCTGCAATCTTCGATCGGTTTCCTGAAATTATCGCTGCGCAAAGCACGCGGTTGGGCGGCGTGTCTCCTGCACCCTACGGAATGAATCTCAGCAGCCATGTCGGCGACGAGCAGGCGAATGTCGATGAAAACCGCAGGCTGTTTTTCACAGCTATCGGTATTCCACAGGGAGGGAAAGCGGTCTATCAAAATCAGGTCCATTCTGCAAATGTTCAAGTCGTTGAGGGTGGGGAAGGGGTCGTAAAAGAAAGTGACGCACTTATCACCGTCGAAGCAAATGTACTCCTCGGAGTTACCGTTGCGGACTGCACGCCTATCTTGCTTTACGATCCGGTAATGAAACTCATCGCAGCAATTCACTCCGGGTGGCGAGGCACGGAGCAAATGATCTCACTTGCAGCGATTCGCAGGATGATGGGGCTTGGGTCATCACCCGAAAATATATTTGCATTTATTGGAGCTTCAGCATCCCGAGAGAAATACGAAGTTGGTCTCGACGTCGCGACGCTTTTTGAAGAAAAGCATTTGGTCGAACTTCAAGGCGGGAAATATTTACTCGATGTAAAAGGAGCGAACCTCGATCAGTTAGTCTTTGCCGGAATTCCCGAAGAACATATCGAGGTCTCGCCGCTCTGCACCATTTCCGACGAGCGATTACATTCTTATCGTCGAGATGGCAAGCGCTCTGGAAGAATGCTCGCTGTTATTATTCGGCGAGATTAAATGGTGTAGCATCGGGAATATATTCCCGATGCTACAGATGCAAAATTTCGTTTAGCGAGAACGGTATCCGCCGCCATAATAATAAATATGGGTTTCCGGCGGCATGTAAGGGCTAATCGCCGACATCGGCACCGAGCGGTAAACATACGCCCCCGATATCGCGGACGGATTTCGTCCCAAAAAGATCACCTGGTTCGTGTTTTCGTCAAACGCCCGAGCTGTAGCTTGATAGCCCGGAGGAAGATCCGGGACCAGATTGTACGTGGCAATGATGTTGCCATACTGATCGTACGAATTGACCGGATAATTCGTCCGGTAAAACGCATCGTTCATCCACGGCTGGCTGACGCTATTGTTCAGCATGACCGTATAGGCATTATTGAGGTCCAGGTTCGAGCAATTCGAGGGCACCGACGCGCTCGGTGTCCACACGCCACTATTCAAAGAATAGAATTGCTGACTCGCAGCGTCGTAATAGGCGTCGCAGTCGGGCAAGTAATAGTAATGGACGTTCGTGATGTTGGCGTAGGCCGGCGCCCAACTGGGCGGGGTATAAACGGCCGAGGTTACGGTCGCGGTACCATAAGGATTATACGAAACGGTCCGAGTGGTCGAACTGCACGATTGCAGCACAAATACTGCGGCAACCACAGCAATAACACGGAAGCTGCCAGCGAATGAAAATAGAGATTGTCTTTTAGATTTCATGGAATAGTCCTCCAATAAAAATTAATGATTGACTGTCTACTCCACTAATCGCGTTCCAGCCCGAAATGCTGTGCTTTCTTTAACCGCAAGCACAGAGCAACGGTAGCTACTTCGGTTGTGCTTTCGAGAGGCTATCGCCAGGTACGATAGGCATTTTATCCGGGTTTGGAACAGGCGGCTTTACAACTCCGCCAGGAGCTGGTAATGGCTTTTGGAGCCGTTTGCGTCTCAACGATTTTCGTTTTTGAATACTGGTATCCCGCTGGCCGGGCGTTACTTGATATTCGGGTAACACTCGAAGGTGTTTTCCAAAAAAGGTGCTGGCGGTATCGAATGGAATTCTCATTTCATCCGAAGATCGAATAACTCGCATCTTTGCTCCCGGCAAATCGGGCGCATATCCGCAGGCCGCGCCTGTTGTGGACCAATGGCTAATCCCGCATGGAGCCGATGAAGATTGTTGAGCAAGAGCTAAGCAGGGAAGGAGTACAAAGAATGCAGAAACTACAAGTGCTTTCATACGCAAGTCTGTATTCAAATATAATACCCGATCATTATTCTACCGTCACCGATTTCGCCAGATTGCGGGGCTGATCGACATTGCAGCCGCGCGCCGTCGCAATATAATAGCTGAGCAGTTGCAACGGAATGACCGATAAAATCGGGGTAAAGAGTGACAACGTTTCTGGAATGTAAATTACTTGCTCGGCCAGTGATTTAATCCGTTCGTCGCCTTCGGTGGCAATCGCAATGACGTGTCCTTTCCGGGCACGTACTTCCTGAATATTCGAGAGTACCTTCTCATAGACATCATCGTGAGGAGCGATCACGACGACCGGCATATTCTCGTCGATCAGTGCAATCGGCCCGTGCTTCATTTCGGCAGCAGGATAACCTTCCGCATGGATGTAAGAAATTTCTTTTAGTTTCAAAGCGCCTTCCAATGCGACTGGATAATTATAGCCACGACCGAGGTATAGGAAATTCGCTGCGTCTTTGAATATCTCCGCAATCTCCGTAATCTGCGCTTCCGTCTCTTCAAGGGTCCGTTGGACTTTTTCCGGGATCATCAGCAATTCCCGGATCATCGAACGGCCATCGACGACCGAAAGATGACGCATTCTTCCGAGCATTATCGTCAAGAGCGCCAAGACCGTAAGTTGTGAAGTAAAGGCTTTCGTCGATGCTACGCCGATCTCTGGACCTGCGTGGATATACACTCCCGCGTCGGACTCGCGCGCGATCGTCGAGCCAACTACGTTCACGATGCCGAGTGCAAGTGCGCCCTTGCGTTTCGCTTCACGCATTGCGGCAAGGGTGTCGGCCGTTTCACCCGACTGACTGATTCCGAACATCACATCGGTATCATGAACGATCGGATTGCGGTAGCGGAATTCGCTGGCATACTCGATATTGACCGGCACCCGAGCATAGTGCTCGATCATGTATTTTCCAATAAGGCCGGCATGATAGCTGGTGCCGCACGCCGTAATGATAAACCGTTCGGCGCGTCGCAGTTCTCGGAGATGATTTTGCAGGCCACCGAGCACGATGTCTCCTTCCTCCTCGATCACACGGCCGCGCATTGCATCGGTGATCGTATGCGGCTGCTCATGGATCTCTTTCAGCATGAAGTGGTCGTAACCACCTTTTTCGATCGCTTCGATTTCCATATCGATCACTTCGACGGTCTTGGTAATCTCGATATTGCTGATCGTGCGCGTCTTGATGCCAGACCGCGAAACAGTTGCCATCTCATTATCGGAAAGATAGATGACTTGCCGCGTGTGCGCAATGATCGCGGCAGCGTCGCTGGCGATGAAATACTCGTTATCGCTGCCGACGCCGATAACAAGAGGGGAGCCTTTACGCGCGCAGACGATCTCATTCGGATCATCAGCCGCAACGACGGCAATCCCATACGCGCCCACGACTTCATTCAGCGCTAGCCGAACGGCTTCCGTAAGGCTGCGCTTTTCCCCCTCCTTTTCAAGGAGTGGATTCGGGGGTGGTCCATAAAATTCACCAATTAGATGAGCGAGCACTTCGGTATCGGTCTCGCTGCGGAAGGTATGGCCGCGCGCGATAAGCCGGTCTTTGATCTGCGAGTAATTCTCGATAATGCCATTGTGAATGATGGCGAGTCGTTCATTCTGGTCGGTGTGCGGGTGACTGTTGACGTCGCTCGGCGCTCCGTGCGTCGCCCAGCGAGTATGGCCGATACCAATAGTCGAATGGATAGACGCTTTCGCTGCGAGCTCCTCGAGGTCCGTCACCTTGCCCTTACATTTTTCAATGACGAGACGAGTTGTTTTGAGCAGCTCGTGCCCATTCGATGAAACTGCTCGTGGAAGTTCTTCCAGGAGCGCAAGTCCCGCAGAATCATATCCACGGTATTCCAGCCGCTTTAAGCCCGATAGCAAAATTGGAGTCGCCTCCCGATTACCGATATAGCCAACAATTCCGCACATGAGATTTAATGTTTTAAGCTCTATTCTGCTGATTTCAATTCCTAATTAGATTCGCTCTAAGTCTATATATTCCAACAACTTACAGGTACTGATACTCACGGATAACCCTACATTTATGCGAAGCTTAGTGTTTCTCTGACGCACAATGTTAGGGAATGTTCCGCTTGTTAGTAGCAAGTGTCATTCCTTTTTAATCGGAACAAACACTCGGTCCTATGCAGATAATGCAGTCAATAGTCTCAATTTCCGTATTTTTGCGAAAGATCCGTTTCTGACTCATATTCTGCTCGCTTCGAACGCAATCATGGCTGCTGATATCTTCATCTCCTATTCCCGCAAAGATTCTGAGCAAGCCATAGCGCTTGCCGAGCGGCTGCGCTCCGAAGGGATGGATATTTGGATCGATCAGCGCGGGATCGAAGGTGCGGAGCATTGGGCGACCGAGATCGTCGAGGGAATTCGGGCGTGCTCGACGTTTATCGTCCTGCTCTCCGAGCACAGTCTCGCGTCCGATCATGTTTTGCGAGAGTTATTGCTGGCCTCCGAAAAAGGGAAGCGAGTGCTTCCCGTCGAACTGGAGCTAACGATTCTTTCCTCTTCGTTCGAATACCCCCTTGCCGGTCTGCAGCGTGTTGCCATTACCGATTTCGAAGGGATTCTTCGCTCGCATAAACATGGTGTCGAGCATATTTCCGTTCGAGATAATCGGAAGTCGCTGATGATCTTGCCATTTGAGGATCTCTCGCCGGTTGGTGAAGATAATTCGTGGTTTGCCGATGGACTGACTGGCGAACTCATTAGCACCCTCTCGAATATAAAAAGTCTTCGCGTGACGGACCGAAAGACTTCGATGAGCTTCAAAGGTTATGACGGGCGCACGAGTGAGATTGGGCGCGAGCTCGATGTTCGTTACTTCATTGAAGGCAACGTTCGGAAATTTGGTGAAGAGATGAAGATCAGTTTGGAATTACTCGACATCGAGTCGGGCAATTATCTCTGGCAGCATTCGTATCGTGGCGAATTCAAGGATATTTTCGATGTGCAGGAGGCCGTCGCCAACGAAGTCGTGCTTGGCCTCAAACTTCACCTGACGCCGTTGGAGCAAGAGAAAGTGGTGGATCATGGGACAGAAAATGCGGATGCCTACGAGTTGTTTGTTAAAGCCAATGAGTATCTTATTCGTCAGACAAAAGAAGGCTTCCAGCATGCCATTCAATTACTCACCGAGGCAATCGCACTCGATCCTAACTATGCCAATGCCTATCGCCTGAAAGCCAATGCGCTTGCTTCGCTCTTTGGCGCTGCGGACCAGGACCCAGCCTTACTGACGGAAGCCGAATCGCTTGCGAAAGAAGCGCTCCGCATCAAACCGACATTTTACGCCGCTTATTATGCGCTTGCTCATGTGTATTTGCATCAGGGCAAGATCGCCGAAGCCGAAGCAATGGCGAAAGAATTCATTCGTATGGAGCCGGAGAATTACTTAAGCCATTTCTCGCTTGCATACGTGTACGGAGAGGGCGGCCAATGTTCAAAGTCGATCGAACCGTTCGAAGAAGCAGTACGCCTAAGGCCCGATTATCTGGAGAATATATTTAACCTCGCGATAGCCTGCGACGAAGCTGGCGAAAAAGAAAAATGCGTCGAGTGGGCGTCGTTTGCCGTGCCGCGGTACGAACGGTATCTCAAGCTCCATCCGGATGACGAAGCAAGGCAAGTGGCATACGCAAGCCTGCTGTATTGGTGTGGCAGGAGGGAAGAGGCGGTCGCAGTCGCCGAGCGGATGAGTTCGCAAGCCCGCGATGGATTTTCGCTGTTCAATACGGCCTGTCTATTTGGAGATTTTCAGGACCATTCACGGGCGCTCGATACCTGCCGTAAAGCAATCAAGGCCGGATTCCATTATCGGTCGAGCCTGCTGGAATTCCTGAATTACGATGTGTTTATCCCGCTTCACGAAACATCCGAATATAAAGCGGTAAGAGAGATGGTAACAAATCTTCCGGAAACCATGAATGCCTGAACTTCGAAAGTTTGTTAACCGAAAAACAGGCTGCTAAACGGCTGAGCATCAGCCCCGAGTGATATTTGTCCCAATTTTTACGGTTGCCGCACAAAACTTCCGTATTTTTGCAAAATATAAATTTCGGCAGGCATCTGCGTCGTCTACGATCGCCGTCTACGATGGGTATCTGAACGATGCTGTCGCCTATGCAACTCGAATAATTCACGAACGATAAGAATCAGGACCGCATGAAACTACGAATTTCTTCTACGATCCGAACGACTCTGTTGGGGGTCATTACCGCGCTGTTTCTGCTCGCAGTCGCTACGCCGATTGCGGCGCAGACCAACACGCAGGCTAATGCGCCGGCCAACGGGCAGACCAATGCTCCAGTCGTTACGCAGCAGCCAGCACCAGCGCCCGGGCAGCCGGGCGAAGAGCTAAAAGGCCATGGCGAGACTATTGCGCAAAAAATGGCCCCGACGAACGAGCCGGGTGGCGAGGCAAATCTTACGCTGCCGGACCTTTCGACCGTGCAATTCATTGGTATGAATGGCCACAGTCTGCTTATGATTGGTCTGCTCTTCTGCGCGGCCGGATTAATCTTCGGGCTTGCAATTTACCTGCACCTCAAAAACCTCCCGGTCCACCGCTCGATGCGCGAAGTGTCCGAGCTTATTTGGGAGACGTGCAAGACCTACCTTCAGACGCAAGGGAAATTCATCGCCATTCTGTGGATCTTTATCGCTGTCATTATCGGACTCTATTTCGGTGTGCTTGCGCCTACGCCGGGACATCCCGTCGCGCAGACGGTCATCATTATTCTGGCATTTAGTATCGTCGGAATCCTCGGAAGTTATGGAGTCGCATGGTTTGGCATTCGCGTCAATACATTTGCGAATTCGCGCACGGCCTTCGCCGGGCTGCGCGGCAAACCGTTTGCGATATACGCGATACCGCTCGAAGCCGGTATGTCGATCGGTATGCTGCTCATATCGGTCGAGTTGCTTATCATGCTTTTGATCCTGCTGTTCGTGCCGGGCTATTATGCGGGACCGTGTTTCATCGGCTTCGCAATTGGCGAATCGCTCGGCGCAGCAGCGCTGCGTATTGCTGGCGGTATTTTTACGAAGATCGCCGACATCGGAAGCGACCTGATGAAGATCGTTTTTAAGATCAAGGAAGACGATGCGCGCAATCCGGGCGTCATTGCCGATTGCACCGGTGACAACGCCGGCGATTCTGTCGGACCCTCGGCCGATGGATTTGAAACGTATGGCGTTACCGGCGTTGCGCTCATTACTTTTATTCTGCTCGGCGTAAAAGACCCAATGGTGCAGGTACAATTGCTCGTCTGGATTTTTGTCATGCGCATTATGATGCTTGTTTCGAGCGCGGCAGCTTATTTCATCAATAATATTTTTGCGAAAGCAAAATATAGCAATGCCAACGAGATGAATTTCGAAACGCCGCTCACGTCGCTCGTCTGGCTGACGTCTATTATCTCGATCGTTCTGACATATCTCGTTTCGTATTCAATCATTCCTGTGCTCGGAGGCAATACGACACTCTGGTGGAAACTCGCGAGTATTATTTCCTGCGGGACGCTGGCGGGGGCCGTTATTCCAGAACTCGTTAAAATATTTACATCCGTTAAATCGGCCCATGTTAAAGAAGTGGTGACCTCCTCGCGCGAGGGTGGGCCATCACTCAATATTCTTTCAGGGTTAGTGGCCGGAAATTTCTCCGCCTACTGGCTCGGCGCGACGATGGTCATCCTAATGGCGGTTGGATATACGATCAGTCTGCATGGCCTTGGAGGCTTCCTGCCTGGAACCACGACTCCACTTATGCTGGCTCCCGCTGTATTCGCATTTGGACTTGTAGCCTTTGGATTCCTCGGCATGGGACCGGTGACGATTGCGGTCGATTCGTATGGGCCGGTAACCGATAACGCACAATCGGTCTATGAGCTTTCGCTGATCGAGAACATTCCAGGCATCGAGCAGGAATTAAAGCGCGATTTCAATTTCGACGTGCAGTTCGATCGCGCTAAACACATGCTCGAAGAGAATGATGGTGCAGGCAATACGTTCAAGGCGAGCGCGAAGCCGGTGCTCATCGGTACGGCCGTCGTCGGCGCAACCACGATGATATTTTCTATCATCATGGCGCTTACGAATGGCCTGACGGTCAATACCGAGTATCTGTCGCTGTTGCACGCTCCGTTCGTGCTGGGCCTCATTACCGGCGGCGCGACGATCTATTGGTTTACCGGGGCGTCGATGCAGGCGGTTACGACGGGTGCGTACCGAGCGGTCGAGTATATCAAAGCGCATATTAATCTCGAAAGTGTAGAGAAAGCCTCTGTTGCCGATAGTAAAAAGGTGGTCGAGATCTGCACGAAGTATGCGCAAAAGGGGATGTTCAACATCTTCCTCGCGGTATTTTTTGCGACGCTTGCTTTTGCGTTCGTCGAGCCTTATTTCTTCATTGGCTATCTGATTTCCATTGCTATCTTCGGTTTGTATCAGGCCATCTTCATGGCTAATGCCGGAGGCGCGTGGGACAATGCGAAGAAAGTCGTCGAGGTCGAGTTGAAACAGAAGGGGACGCCATTGCACGATGCAACCGTCGTCGGCGATACCGTTGGCGATCCATTCAAGGATACATCGTCGGTGGCCCTAAACCCGGTCATCAAATTTACGACGCTCTTTGGACTGCTCGCTGTCGAATTAGCGGTGAAACTTACTGTCGAGACCGGACCGGGGCTCACCCGAGTACTCGCGCTCGGGTTCTTCCTGATTTCGGCGACCTTCGTCTGGAGATCGTTCTACCGGATGCGAATTACGACGGAAAAGTAATTTTCAAATTGTAATAATCTCAAAGGACGTATCGGTCGTATAAGGGCCGATACGTCCTTTTGAATTTATCTGTAAGGTTTTGCAATTCCTGAAACCTCTTTCCTCTTTTATTGTTTAGCCACGTTCACTTTTGGCCTGAAGGCTTTAGTCTTCTTGGCTGAAAGTATTCCTGTTCGATGCTGGAAATTGCACCGGACTACCCATTCCGCTATGGCGGAGTACCCATAGGAAAACATTATTGACAAATGGCAGAGAAGAGATACGAATCGACATTTATTATCAAGGGATCGCTGCAAGACCCCGAAATCGACGCGATCGTCAGCAAAGCGCAAGATTTCATTACGAAGAACGGCGGCACGGTCATCGAAATGGAACGATGGGGACGCCGGAAACTGGCGTATGACATCGCTCGTGAAACGCAGGGTTTCTACGTTTCCGCCCATTTTACTGCGCCGGGCGCACTCGTCGCACGGCTCGAACGTATGTTCGATCTCGATGAGAGCATCGTCCGCTGGCTGACGCTCGTCATGCCGGATAGCGCGGTCAACGGCCGCCTTGCGATGAAAAAGCGTTCCGAGGATGTCGCGGCCAAACGCGAAGCGTATGCAACCGCGCAGGCCGCGGAAGCAAGTGCAATGTAGTGCGTTTGGGATAGCGAATTCCACGATCCCTGAACTATATCACGAATAGGACGAGCTATGGCGTGTCTGAAAATGCCCGAGGTGAATCACGTAATCATCGCGGGCAACCTGACGAAAGATCCGGTTATTCGAAAGACTTCGAATGGCGTTTCGGTCATTAATTTTTGCCTCGCTTCGAACCATAAATACCGCGATGCGAGCAACCAATGGGCGGAGGACGTCTGCTACGTCGGCGTCGTAGCCTGGAACAAGCTGGCTGAAAGCTGTATGTCGAAACTTCGGAAGGGAAGTGCGGCGCTCGTCGATGGCGAATTGCAAAGCCGTACCTGGCATGCCGAAGATGGCACGACCCGCACCGTCGTCGAGATCAAGGCGCATCGTATTCAATTTTTGAATAAGCCGGAGTATCCGGAATATAATCCAGAGCTTCCGGAATTCGAAGAATACGATTTTACAGAATCGCAGTTTGCAGCAGGCTTCGATGAAGCGTCCGCGCGGGAAACGATCCTGATGGATCGGACCGAAACGCCGCTCTCGCTCGATCTGAAATTAAAGCCGAAGAACGGCGTATAGAGTGTTTTTTTAGTTATCTATCATTATTTAAAGTAATCAGATGAAAGTAATACTCCGCGAGGATGTTGCGAAGCTCGGTACTGCCGGCGAGGCCGTTACGGTCCGCAATGGCTTTGCCCGCAACTTCCTTGTGCCACGTGGGCTTGCCTACATGGCTACCGAGGGTTCGCTGCGCAAGATCGAGCAGGAAATGAAGCAGCGCGCCCGTATAATCGAACGCGAGAAAATCACGCAGGAAGAATTCGCCAAGCGCCTCGAGGGCGTCATCGTGACGATCCCCATGCGCGTCGGCGAAGAGAACCGGCTCTATGGCTCCGTGACGGCGCAGATGATCAGCGATAGTATCGGCAATCAGGGATACGAAATCGATCGCCGATCGATCGTGCTTGACGAGCCGATTCGAACGCTCGGTTCGCACGACGTAACCGTTCACCTGAAGCATGGCGTCCAGGGTAAATTTCGCGTCAACGTTATTTCCGAATAACAGCAGAAGTACAATTTACTAAGGCGGATGCGATGTATCCGCCTTTTCTTTTTTTTAGATAACCGTGATATTCTCACCATCGATATATCGGGACCGCACCGTTCGCATCCAACGCATACTGCGCGAACGGCAGATCGATTATTTATTGATCGGACCCGGCCCCAATCTTTTTTATTTTACCGGTATCGAAGCCCACATCAGTGAGCGACTCGAACTCCTGGTCGTTCCCGCCGAAGGAACCCCTCGGCTTATCGTGCCTGCTCTCGAAAAGCCGGCGGTAGAACCCAACGCTACGTTTTTCGATCTTCTACCATGGACCGACGAAGAAACATCTGCACCCGCGCTGGCTGCCGCCTTCGAAGGAGTTTCTCAAAAGTTGCGCGTCGCCGTGGATAATCAACTCTGGAGCCTGCATCTTCTAACTATTCAACAGGAAGTGAAACACGCAGAGTGGATACGGGCAAGCGATGCAATAAAATTAGTGCGAGGCCGAAAGTCGGCCGAAGAGATTGCATTACTCAAGCAGGCAGCCTCGATTGCCGATGCCGCTCTCGCCGAACTCTGCAAGACAAAACTTTCCGGACGGACGGAGCGCGAAATCATGAATGAAATCCAGCGCCTCCTCCTTTCACATGGCGATGAAGTTATGTCATTTTGCATTGTGGGTTCTGGATCGAACTCAGCAGTCCCGCATCATAATTCGAGCGATCGAATGATCCAATCTGGCGAACCACTGCTCCTCGATTTTGGAGGCGCATATCATGGCTATCAGAGTGATATGACTCGGATGCTATGGGTTGGAGAGACTCCCAGTGAGGAGTTCATGACTGTTTACAACATCGTCAATGAAGCACGAAGCGCGGGTCATCGGTCGGCGAAGCCCCGTGCCACCTGCGAATCGGTCGATGCAGCGACGCGAGCTGTTATCGAGGAAGCGGGATATGGAGAATACTTCATTCATCGCACCGGCCACGGGCTTGGCATCGACGTGCATGAAGATCCCTATATTATTGCCGGCAATACGGAGGTACTCGAAGAGGGAATGGTCTTTAGTATCGAACCGGGTATTTATTTGTCAGGGAAATTTGGCGTGCGGATCGAGGATATCGCGATTATTACCAATGATGGCGAAGAAAATATCAATCGTTCGTCCCACCAGCTAATTCTTGTGAATTGATTCGTGAAATTCACCGCCAAATTTGTATCGAGCTTTGCAACAATCGCTTCGCTTCCGAGCGATGGAAGCGTGGAGATCGCGCTGATCGGGCGCTCGAATGTCGGCAAGTCGTCGCTCATCAATGCGCTCGTCGGGCAGAAGCAGCTTGCAAAAACGAGCTCGACGCCGGGCAAGACCCAGCTCCTGAATTATTTTCGAGTCGACGGGGAGTTTTACTTAGTCGATATGCCCGGTTATGGCTATGCCAGGACGGCGATCGCGAAACGCGAGCAATGGGCCAAACTGACCGAACGGTATTTTCGCGAGCGGACGGAGCTCGTTGCGGTCGGGCTGCTTGTGGACGCGCGTCATCCCGAACTCGAAAGCGATCGGCTGGTTGCGGAGTGGTTCGAGGGTAACCGCATTCCATTTTTTATCGTGATTACCAAAGCTGATAAAGCCAAGCAGCAGGAGATCGCAAAGCATAAGCAACTCCTCGCCGCTCATTTTCCTGCTTCGCTCGGTGTGTTCGTAACGTCGAGTTCTAAAGGAACGGGAATTGCAACTCTGCAGAAATTCATTGTAGAACGGGCGCGAGCCCGCAACCTGGAGGGCACTCGTGTGTTATCATGAATACCAGAAACAACACAGTCGGGATCTCCCCAAGCTGCCGATTTCATGTCCACCGTTAAAAAAAGCATTATTTTGCACAGCTAAATACGTCGGGGCCGGGGAGCCGGACGGCTTTTACAGTGCGGGAAGTAGTATTTTCACATTTTAGTACGCTATGAAAAAGTACTTGTTACAATTTTCTCTTTTAGTAATAATCGGCCTTGTGGCATCGCCAGCGTGGTCGCAGCAATCAAAGACACTTTATCGTGGGGCGGCCGGTGTTCCGGTCAAGCCACATTCATTTCCTCGTGAGCAGGGAACACCGGCAATGGCTTCTCCGGACCAAAATCCACTTGTAAGCAACTCCTTGCCTCTTTCGATTACCATTCCAGGCAACCCGTTACCTTTTCAGGGTACATGGCCTCAGCAAAGCAATTCACGAGGGCTACATAATATTCAGGTCGATCCATCGAATCCGAATAATATCCACGCTGTCATTACTGCAAATGCCGACTTATCAGGGAAAAACACTGCGGTGCCGGATCGGCGCTGTTATTATACGTTTAGCCATGACGGCGGCGTAACGTGGTCCACACCTGTAACAATTGGCAAATTCCGAACCGGGTATGCGGACATGAAACTGATGCTAAGGAACGGTGAGTATGTACCTGTGATTGCAGCTCACATGCTAACCTCAGCAAATTCTGCTGATGTAACTTGCGGGCTTTGGATTGAAAAAGGCAGTCCTGGAGCTGGCAATTTTGCTGCGTGCATTGCTCCGTTCAATGGCTCTACGATTATTTGGCCGAACATCGCTATAAGCCCGGACCAAAAGAAAGTTTATATGGCCGCTTCAGTTTCTCCCGTTTCCGGAGGTTCAGCACAGCAACTTCAGTTCGGAATCTGGACTCTAAATGAATCGCAGGAC
>DASZLH010000073.1:0-6963 GCA_035552495.1 Kapaibacterium sp. (SeqCode)
GTGACGACACTCACCAATTTTAGCGCGCATGCCGATCAACGGGAGATACTCGATTGGCTGAAACAAATGCCGAAGCCTCCCAAACGATTGTTTCTTACTCACGGCGAAGATGGACCGCGCGCAGTTCTCAAAGCCCTCATCGAGAAAGAACTTGGCTGGAATGTTGCTATGCCAAAGCTCAATGAGATTGTGGACCTTGCAGCAATCGGTTGAATTTTTTATGTCCGATGTGCATCGAAAGCGGATGCGGACTAAAAGTCCGCCCCACAGCCGAGAACGGCTGTGCTACTGCTTTCTCGCTTTTTTACTTCTCGGTCCGCATACTATTCATGCCCAATTATTCGGATTGACCGGCGCGAACCACCCGGAACTCCACTGGCAGGAAATCGAGACCGAGCATTTTGTCCTTGTCTATCATCAAGGCCTCGATTCGATCGCGCGCGTTGCTGCGCCGATTGCCGAGGAAGTATATCATGTCGTCACGACGAACCTCGAGACGCCGCTCACGAAACGTATTCGGATTTATCTTTCTGATAACGACGAAGAACGAAATGCCTTCGCGTTTCAGGACGATTACATTTTTATTTGGCTGCGCGGCATTATCGACGATAACCTCTTTTCGCTCCGCGCAAGCGGGACCTCGAAATGGTTGCGCACAGTCATCACGCATGAGTTTACCCACATCGTAATTGCGAAAGCGACGCATACATGGATCGACAATTTTTTGCCGCTTCCACAAATCCCACGATGGTTCAATGAAGGCATGGCGCGCTACATGGAGCCAGACGGCTGGACGCCCGATCTCGATGTGCCTCTCCGCGTCGCTGCGGTTTCGAGCAAGCTGCATCTTGGCCTCGAAGATTTTTTGGCAGGTACGCTACTCTATGAAGGCGGTCAGTCGCTCGTGCGTTATATTGCAGCCACGTATGGCGATAGCGCGCTCGTCAAAATTCTGAAGTATAAATCTGGTACCTTTTATAATTTTGAGGAGGCCGTTCATGCCACGACGAAACACTCGCTCAATACCATATACGAAGAGTGGCACAAGAATCTGAATGTCTATTACAATACGGAGTTCGGTCAAAAAGAAGATATCGAAGATGTTACGCGTAAAATACCAACAGGCCTCGATATTGTTGGCGCCGCCCGGCTTGCACCCGATGGCAAACGTATCGCCATCCTCGGCAAACGGACCCCTGACGAAGCGACAAAATTATTTATTCTTGAAAATGATACGAATTCTTCGGCGAAACTTGTAACTGGCGAACCGGGCATTGAGCCATATCTTTCCTGGTCGCCGGATGGAAAGTACGTGCTGTTCTCGAAAGTGCGTTTTGGCGATCACGCAAATCTTATTTATGATCTCTATCGCTGTGAAATTCCTGGTGGCGAACTCGAACGTATCACTTCCGATGCTCGGCTCGAATATCCCGATTGGTCGCCCGATGACAAAACGATCGTCGCGGCTAAATTCCATCGGTACGGCTCCGATTTAGTGCTGTTGAATGCCGATGGCACCGGCGAACGCAATCTCACTCATTTTAACGATGACGACGTCGATGTGTACTCTCCTCGCTGGTCGCCGGATGGTCGTTCGGTTGCATTCAGTATTTTTCGGAAGAATGGGATGCGGGATATTGCTTCGGTCACCGTGTCGAATAGTGAGATCCATGATCTCACGAACGATTCGATCAACGATCGCTACCCGATTTGGTCTCCGAATGGGGATTCGATCGTATTCATCTCTTTCCAGAATCAGTCGCCCAATCTGTATGCAATGCCGCGTACTGGCATAACCCAGCGAACCGAGCTTCATGAGCTGACCGATGCAGCGTCCAATGTGCTCGCATGGGACTGGTCGAAAAATAAAGATTCGATTCTCATAACGTCTTTTGTATCGCGCAATTCGGTGCAGATGTATTGGCTATCCGCGCATCGTAGCGTCGCCTCGGCGCCCATGGTCGCTCTTGAAAGCAAGAAATATACTGCCTGGCGCAGCGTACGATGGCCGCTCGTTACACGCACACCCGATTCCATCCCATCGGCGATCATCAGCGGACCGTATAGCTATAACTCGCTCGCGCATGTCAAACCGGTGTTTGCATTTCCGCTTATCGGCACCGATAAATCGAATGACGGAAGATCCGGCACGCAATGGGGGCTGACAATGCTGCTTTCGGACGAAATGCAAAAACATCTTTTCCAATTTTCCACGCTCTATGGGACTGCAAGTAATACACTTTCGTATGATTTGGAGTATGCGAACAACCAGTTGTTACCGACGATCAGCATTGGCGGCGGCAACATGCTCGGTTTTCAAAATGTCCTCGAAGATATTGCCTACTACGAGCGCGAACCCAACGCGCACCTGGGACTCAACTTTATATTTCACACACCAAACTCACTTATCAAGCTGCACGCAGTCTATGTGGGCGGAGAGTGGAAGCAACTGGAGCCATGGAACAGCCCCGCCTTTGAAAGCATCGGACCGGAACACCGGCCGATTGCGGCTTCGCTCGTCAATCTCATCGCACATTACGATTTTTTGACTCCACTATTTCAGGGAGGCGTAAGCGGCATTTACAGCGATAAAAAAATTGGCAGCGATTTGACCTACGCGAGATTTCGCGCGTTTATCCATCACGAATTTCCGCTTGGCGAAGACGAGCACAATATGATCGCGTTCATCGCGCGCGGAGAAGCGCAGACAGGCGACGAAATCCCGCAGGACTTCCTCGGCTTTTATAAATACGACCAGTTCGGAGAAGGATTTAACCTCGCGTCGGTCCGGGCGCAGGAGCGACTTCGTGGTATTCGGCGCTACTACTACGGCAATCGCCTGTTGATGGGAACGTTCGAACTTCGCGAGCGCGATGAATTTTTTAGCTCGCTCGTTCCGCTTCTAAAAGCATTCGAACCGCAACTCGTAGAGTTCTTCGATATGGGAACGACTTGGTATGCGAATGCTCCCACGAATAATCCCGGCGCTCTCGTGCTGCCGCTCTCCTCAACGCAATGGTTGAAAACGGCCGGGGTGGAACTTCGCAGTGAACTGGGATTCGATATTTCGCTCGATGGAGGTGTCGGATGGGAGTTGGTGAAAAACTCGCAGGCAGACTGGTTCTTCCGAGTCTCCGCAGATTTATAATGCAGCGACTTCTTCTTCCCCCATTGCCTGTGCAATGGCGTTCGAGTAAATATCAAAAAGATCGGCAACGTGGTCGTCGATTGCGTTGCCAATAACTAACCGATTGCCTGAAACTGCACCAATCATTTCAGCAATAAGTCCACGCGATTTCGCAAGTTCCATAATCGCATCGGCATTATCAGGATTCGCCGAGAGAATAACGCGGCCCTGCTGCTCGCCGAACAATGCTACATCATGCCGCTTATTATCGCGAATTAAATTAGGGATATTAGCACCTAGCGGGCGTTCGGTGCTTTGCCCAAAGCAGCATTCCGCAAGCGAGACAGCAAATCCGCCTTCGCTAATATCATGTGCCGAATGGAGTAATTGCTTGGTCGCTAATTCGACGAGCAATGAAACGAGCGCTGCTTCCTGTTCCAGAGCGCACTCCGGAGCTTCGCCAGCGAGAATTCCAGTTCGTAAATAATGATATTCGCTGCCGCCTAAGCCATCGTAAGGATTTTTTGAATTGTGTGTCGATACTAAAATAATGGGATCGTTCTCGTATTTAAAATCGCTCGAAACGACATTCGAAATATCTTCGATGAGGCCGATCATCCCGATCGTCGGCGTCGGATAAATCGCGCCTACCGGACTCTGATTGTAAAAGCTGACATTGCCCCCGGTAACCGGCGTACTGAGTGCTCGGCACGCATCGCCCATTCCACGAACCGCCTCCTTGAACTGATAATATACTTCCGGATCGTACGGATCGCCGAAGTTCAGGCAATTCGTAACTCCGAGCGGTGTTGCGCCTGTACATGCGATATTCCGCGCTGATTCCACGACCGCGAGCATCGCACCATGATAGGGATCGAGATACACATATCGCGCATTGCAATCGGTCTTCATTGCCAGCCCTTTCGTTGTGCCTTTTACACGTACGATAGCTGCGTCACTGCCCGTGAGATAGAGCGAGTTCGTTCGCACCATCGAATCGTATTGCTGATAGACCCAGCGTTTCGATGCGATATTTGGCGAAGCCAACAAATCGCGAAGCATTTCGCTGGGTTCTTCCACATCCTGCAAATTGGAAAAATCATACGATCGTGTTTTGGCGAAATATGCTGGCTCGCGAGTTTCGCGGTGATATACTGGCGTCATATCTCCGCCGAGTGCTAGCGCGCGCGCGGGAATATCGGCAACACGCTCGCCACGATAGTCGATGACGACGCGACCCGTTGTTGTTACTTCTCCGATGATCTCTGCCTGCAAGTCCCACTTTTGGAAGATCGACTGGATCGCGCCGACGTTTTCGGGCTTTACGACAACGAGCATTCGCTCCTGTGACTCCGAAAGCATGATCTCATACGCGGACATACTCGCCTCGCGAAGCGGCACGCGCGTTAAGTCAATCGCCATCCCGGTGCCCGATTTCGCGCTCATTTCGGAAGTGCAGCAACTGATACCGGCAGCACCCATGTCCTGCATTCCTACGACGAGGCCGGCTCCGATTGCTTCAAGCGTGGCTTCGAGTAAAAGCTTTTCTGCAAAGGGATCTCCTACCTGCACGGTAGGCCGAAGCGATTCGGCAGCTTCGCTGAACACTGCGCTCGCAAGCAAACTCGCGCCATGAATGCCATCGCGGCCCGTTCTCGAACCGACGATCATCACTACATTTCCGGGGCCATCAGCGGCGGCGCTGGCGGTCTTGCCATGCTCGACAATTCCCACTGCCATTGCATTCACCAGTGGATTACCCTGATAACATTTATCGAAATACACTTCGCCCGCGACCGTCGGAACTCCGAACGAGTTACCATAATCGGCGATTCCATGCACGATTCCGCGCACCAGATACTTGGTCCTGGATTCGGAGTCGGGAGCATTGACTGGAGTTCGATTTAGCTCGCCGAAGCGAAGAGAGTTTAATGCGGCAATCGGCCGAGCTCCCATCGTAAAAATATCCCGCAAAATTCCGCCAACGCCCGTCGCTGCACCCTGGTATGGTTCAATAGCCGAAGGATGGTTATGCGATTCTATCTTGAAAGCGACGGCAAGCCCATCGCCAATATCGACAAGACCAGCATTCTCTTCGCCCGCTTCAACCAGCAGCCGTCCGCCTTTACGAGGCAGGGTTTTAATGACCGCAATGCTATTCTTATACGAACAATGCTCGCTCCACATGACTGAGAAAATGCCAAGCTCGGTATAACTCGGAATGCGGCCATTCAGAATGGAAAGAATTCGGTCGAATTCTTCTTTTAACAGCCCTAATTGGATCGCGACCTGCTCGGCCTGTTCGACCGTGGTAATGTTATTTTGCACGAATAATACTCCAGCAGAAAATTGAGCTTGTAAAACAAAATCAGCGGGCAAAAGTGACACGCCTAAAAAAGGCGGTTAAAGATGCTCGACCGCCCACCGCATTCTTCGCAGGCACTCTTCTTTTCCGATGACGGCGAGGAGTTCGAAGAGGCCGGGACCCATGCCTTTGCCGGTCACCGCAAGACGGATCGGATGAATCAGCTTTCCGGCGCTGAGCCCATTTGCTTCGGCGTACTTACGTACGATGCCTTCGAGCGTGTCGTGGTCCCAATCGGTGGCAGACTCGAATTCCGGAAGTAGATTTTGCAGGTGTTCTTTGGCCTGCGGCGTCCAGTGTTTTTGTTTATACTTTTCGTCGGCGGAAGCAAGATCGGGCGCGACATAAAAGTAGCTCGCGAAATCGACGAAATCCCAGAGCGTATGAGCACGCTCCTGCATCACTCTTACGACCTTCGTAAGATATTCATCGCTGACGATGTATTTTCTCGTATCGGCAAGTGGGCGTACCAATGCTGCGAGTTCTTCCGGAGACTTTTTGCGGATATATTCCGAATTCATCCAATCGAGCTTCTCGCGATTAAAGACCGCGCCGCCTTTATTGACCCGTTCGAGATCGAAGCCTTTGACAAGGTCATCCATCGAAAAGATTTCTTCCGTCGCGGAGGGATTCCATCCGAGCAGCGCCACGAAGTTAATAAGCGCATCCGGCAGGTAGCCCTTATCCTTGTAATCTTCGACGGCGACATCGCCCTGACGCTTCGAAAGCTTGGAGCGGTCAGCATTTAGCAACAGAGGCAAATGCGCGAATTTCGGAGGCTCCCAACCGAATGCTTCGTATAGCAGCACATGCTTTGGCGTCGAGGGAAGCCACTCCTCACCGCGAATAACATGCGTGATCTGCATGAAATGATCGTCCACGATATTGGCGAGATGATAGGTCGGAAATCCATCGGATTTCAATAGCACCTGATCGTCGATTGTCTTCGAATCGAATTCGATATCGCCGCGAATAATATCGTGGAAGCGCACGGCTTCGCCGATCGGCACGCGCATCCGAACGACGTGCGGCTCTCCAGCCGCAATGCGTCGATCGACCTCTTCCTTCGTAAGATTGCGGCAGAGACGGTCATACATCGGCGGGATTCCCGCAGCTTGCTGGGATTTGCGAACGAGATCGAGCCGTTCCGGCGTACAAAAGCAGGGATATGCTTTGCCGCGAGCGATCAGTTCATCGGCATGAGCGCGATAAATTTCCGTCCGCTCCGATTGCACATAAGGCCCGCACGGACCACCTTCGACCGGTCCTTCATCGAACGTAATGCCAGCCCACTCCATCGTGCGCAGCATGTTCTCGACGGCGCCTTCGACATAACGAGTGCGGTCGGTATCTTCGATGCGGAGAATATTAACGCCGCCATGACGGCGCGCGAACAGATAATTATACAGCGCGGTCCGGAGCGAACCGACATGAACATATCCGGTGGGAGAAGGAGCAAAACGAACGCGAA
>DASZLH010000074.1:0-3720 GCA_035552495.1 Kapaibacterium sp. (SeqCode)
TTGCTCCATCTCGGGAGGAAAAACTTTCTGACCGTTCGGTCCCATGCCCCCAAAATATTGATGACGATATACGTCGTAACCTTTGCGGTCGAGCAGAGCCTTCAGTTCGATCATGCGTTCGAGCTTCGGTTTGATCTCACGTAGTTGCGATTGCGCTTCTTCCAGCGTATAAAGGTGCTTGAATTCCATTATTCGAAAATTTATGCGCTAACGATCATGTCGTATTATTTTCCTGTCAGCAGTGCCTTCACGATATATCCACCCATTTTCGGATTTTCTTTCAATCGGCGGATGGAATAGCCATACCAATCTTCGCCGAATGGGACGTAAATTCGGATACGATAGCCCTCGCGAATAAGTGCATCGCGAACGGCATCACGCACACCGAGCAGCATTTGAAATTCATACTGGTCCGGCTTTAGATTACGTTTTCGTATACGTTCTTTCGCTCCTGCGATGAGCACGTCATCGTGCGTTGCAATCCCGATGTATGCGTTGCCTTCGAAGAGCGTATCCAGACACGCCAGGTAGCTCGCCTGAACGTCGCGGCGTTCTTTGAATGCAATCGTTTCCGGCTCGATGTAGATCCCTTTACACAGGCGGACGTTCGTGCGAACATTGTTGGCATTGCCTTCCTCGAGCAAGTCCTCGATATCGACAATCGTGCGTCGTAAATACGATTGCAACACGATCCCGACATTGTCGTACTCGCGGCGTAGTTTTTTGTAGAGGCCGATCGTCATGGTAGTGAATGGTGAATTCTCCATGTCGATACGGACGAAGTTGTGGCCGTTCTCTCGGGCCGCATCCAAAATAGTCCGGACATTTTGCTCGCAAACAATCAGATCGAGTTCGAGCCCAAGCGACGTTAACTTGATAGATAAATTGCCTTTCAGCCCATCGTGGTGAATGCGCCGCAATACTTCGCAGCAATATGCGGTATTGCGGGCAGCCTGATCGAGGTCCTGAATGAACTCGCCAAGCACATCGACGGTCGCCATCGCGCCTTTCGCGTTCAGCGATTTAACAGTTCGCACGGCATCGTCCAGCGTTGCTCCGGCAATATAGCGCTCGCTGACTTTTTGTACGATAGATTTTGGTACGATCGGGAGAACGGTGGCAATTGCTTTATTGAACAGGTCCACGGGTCTTTAAATTAAGAGTGAAGAATGAAGGAATGAAGGAATGAAGAATGAAGAATGAAAGGAGTTCTGTTTACCTCTTTTTGTGTCATTCTGAGCGAAGTAAATCGGAGCGATAGCGGAGATTTACGAAGCGAAGAATCCCGCTCCATGACGGCGATTCTTCGCTTCGCTCTGCTTCGTCCGGCTACACTCAGAATGACGATTGGAGAAACTTAATCGGAGCTTCTGTAAGAATTGAGGAAGTTTCGAATTCAAAATACGCGCTGAAATGCCGAGCGGTCCAGGAGATACACGACGGGCCGCCTGCCATCTGCGACGAGCAGCCTTCCGCGCTCGTCCGGCATCGGCATGGCTGGAATAAAACCATCCTGTGCTCCGGCTATGGGCCGCTCGGAGATGGTTTTCCCCGTTGCGGCGCGGAGCGTATAAAACAGTCCTTTCGATGCAACAATTGCCTGCGTTTCGAATGTCATCGTAAAATAAATATCGCTGTTGCCGATCGCGAGCGGCGTTGCAACCGGCTCGGTAAACCTTCGCGACCAACGCACGGAAGTATCGGCGATCGCAAATGCATCGATGCCGCTCACCATCTCGCTCTCAAGCGTGCGAAATCCGCTCGCGACAATTTCATCCGAGTTTGCCGCAATGTTTAGCACGAGATAGGGTAGCGCATGTCGCCATAATTGTTTGTAAGAATAATCTTTCTCGATTTCGGTTGCTACAACAGCAGCCTGGGAGCGCTGCCCGACCGATGCGCCTAACATTCCCACGGCAATAATGTTTTTCTCCTTACCACAGAGCGCAATGTTCGATGTAATACGAAAACCGGGAAGCCCCATACGAGATTCAACGTCGCCATTTGCATTCAAGACGAGAATGCTATCGGTCGCATCCGATTCGTTATGAGTAAGTCCCGCAAAGATATTTTCTGATAGATCGTTCGCAGCAAGCGTCGAGCACTCGAGTGTGCCCAGGTGTTTCCAGCGGATTGCGCCCGACTTTTTATCGAAGGCAACGATCTCACTATCGCTGGGGACTATCAGTGTATTGCCGGCCATAATTGCATTGCCGGTAAGCATTTTATTCGTTGAGGTCTTCCATAGCAATCTGCCATCTCTCGTATACGCAAAAATATCTCCGTTCATTGCAATTGCATACATCGCGTTGGAATCGGTAAGTAATTGATCGACCGGAATATTTGCTTCCATCGCAATCGTGCGATCGAGCGAATCGCGATCGTTAAATATAAACACGCGGCCATTGCGCGAACCGATTGCAAATCCTCCTCCCAATAACGGCACGGGCGGCGTGGACCAACCGCTCGGAGCGGCAAGCGAATCGAGAGGCCGAGTTTGTTTGAAATCATCCGGCGCGCCAGCGATGGGTATGTATCGCGAGCCATCCATTGTAAGCCCGATCGAACTTCGCTCCGGTGGTAAGGTCTCGTTCGACGAGCAGGATACGACGAGAGCGCATATTGTTAGCAATGCGAGAATTTTCATAGTCTACGCGCGGGCAAGAAGTTCAAGTGCGCGTTCCTGCTTTTTAGCATCGTCCATCGCGCCAATAATCATTGCTTCCCGAATAGCTTCGGCGGTTGCGCCAGTATTTTTTGCGCCGAGAATATGTGAGAACAATTGACGCTCCCAACCCAATTGCACGAGCAGCGCGATGATGCATAACTCTCGCGTCGTCGCATCCAGTCCGGGACGCGAGAGCGTTTTGCCATATCCCTCGACGACGGCCCAGACTGCAAGCTCGGGACTTAGCTTCAGCATTTCTTTACGTACGACCTCGGCGTTCTTGCTATAAATCTGCTCGTAGAGTTTTTGCCCGCGGTCGAGGAATTCCGGATAATCGAACATTTGGATTCCGGCCTGCATTTCATCATCTGTCTCGGATGGCCATGATTTGCGTAGCGCGCGCATCGCTTCGAGTGCCGCCGGGAATCCTGCAAATAAATAAAGTTGAAGAAAGCATTCGTATACTTCTTCGCGCCGAACGCTCGCGCTCGATCGTGCTTCCACGATTGCTTCGCGCAACTTTTCGCGATAATCGTAACGAGCGGCCAGCGCGGAAAGACGAACGAGTGTATGGGTGCGATGGTCCATGAAGAAATCAGGACGTGTACTGGGAATATACTCCCGGTGTTACACGCCGGAATCAATACTCTAATGTTCCGGTGAGCACGAACATGCGTGGTGTGCCAAAGTGCGTGCCGCCAAATGCGGATTCGAATTTAATCAGATATTGTGTGTCGAAAATATTGATCACGCTGCCCGTCACTTTTACCGGAATGCCGACCCGCGCGAGATCGTAGCCGATCGAACCATCGAATGTCGCATGCGGTGCGACCGATTTATCGGGCGAGCCCGGTTGGTCGGAATTGAGATCGAGCAAGTTAATCACCGCATCGGAATATCCACGCTGTTCGAGTAACTGCTGCGAACGTGCAGGATCCGGACCCATATTTGTAGCTGGATCGACGAGATCGAACGGAAGCCCGCTATCGAACCGCCCGCCGAGCACGAACTGGAAGCCACTCGGATGATCGTAGCGAAGATTGAACGATGCC
>DASZLH010000075.1:0-7187 GCA_035552495.1 Kapaibacterium sp. (SeqCode)
TTTCTTTTGCGGTCTGGTTACGAAGCTGGACATTCTCACTAAACAACTTGATCTCGATCGGGGACGGACTATTCGTAAGGTCGCCAATGACATCGCCCAACATTTGTCCGTAGTCGGTTTGCAACGCTGGCTCCACGCTCGACACCTTGGTCCGTAGATCGTTAATCACATCGTCCGTCGAACGGGTATGATTCGGTTTGAGCTTGATCATATAGTCCCCGGTATTCGGTTCCGTGAGAAAAAATCCAAGCTGAGTCCCGGTCCGCCGAGAATACGATTCGACATCGGGCTCCTTCATGATTACTTTTTCCACGCTCATGAGCATCCTATTGGTCTCGGTGAGCGATGTTCCAGGCGGAGAAGTGTAATCGAGCACGAACCCTCCCTCATCCATTTCGGGCATGAACGAACTTCCAATTTGGGAGTAAATAAGATAGGTAATAAAGAATATTGCAGCAACCATCACAAGGGAAGCCCATCGAAAACGCAGCAACAGATTCATGGTGGACTGATACGCACGAAAGATCCGACCGGGCTTCTGCTCTTTTTCAATCTCTCGTTTTATATCTTTCTTGCGAAGGAAAAGCGAGGCTAATAGCGGCGAGAGCGTTATGGAAAACACAAAGGAAATGAGTAGTGCAAAGACCATGGTGATAGAAAGGGGCCGAAAGAATGCCCCTGTAATACCGCCAAGGAATCCGAGCGGGATATGAATAACGATCGTGCTGGCGGTCGATCCGATGGCTGCCGGCATAATCTCACGGATCGAAGAACGGGCCGCGCCCAAAAATATAAAAGAGCCACTTTCGGCATTTTCCAATGCAAAGTGAGTAAAGATATTTTCTATAATAACGATGGAATCGTCAATAATAAGACCGACCGCCGCGGCAATTCCGCCGAGCGTCATAATATTGATCGTCTCGCCAATAATATTCAAACACACAAACGTACACGCAATCGTAGTCGGTACGACCAGGGCCATAACCAGCGCAATACGCCAACTCCGGAGGAATAAAAACAGAACGATCATGGCAAGCGCAATGCCGATCAGGATGCTATCTCGCGTGCTGGCAATGGAGTTTTGAATGAAGCCCGACTGATCATACCAATTCTCGACATGTACACCGGGTGGAAGTTTGATGCTGGCTAATTTTTGTTCGGCATTGAGGCCAATAGCAACCGTACTGCCGGTCGGCTGCTTCATGACATTGATAAGCACGGCATCCTTACCGGAAGCGGTCGTGCGGATATACGTCTCCTGTAAGGCCGGCTTGACGCTGGCAAGATCCCCGACCGTAACTGGCACTCCGTTGACGGTCGTTACCGTCACATGCGTAATATCGTCGGAGTTCTTTAAGGTGCCATCGAGCAGCGAAAGATACAGTTGGTAGTTATTTTCGACGAGACCCGTCGATGCAATAAGGTCGGACTTCTGAATCGCTTCGTTCACCTGCCGAATATCCAGGTGATAATATGCCAGGCGCGCGGGATCGACGGTCACAGAAAATTCTCGCTGAACGCCTCCGGTGATTTCGACCTTTGCAACGCCCGGGACTTGCAATAGGGCGGGCCGAATAGTAAATTGCGCTAAATCTCGTAACTCGACCGGCGAGACTGTATTCGATGTGAGGCTGTATGCCTCGATCGGAAATACAGAAATCATCATTTGTTGCACGGTAATATTCGCAGTTGGCGGAAGAGAGGTGCGAATATTAGAAATTTGACCTTGCAACATTTGTGTGGTCTCGAGAACGTTCGTTCCCCAATCGAGGAAAACATCGATCGATGCCGATCCCCGGCTCGTGATCGAGCGGACGACCCGAACACCCGGTATCGAGCTGACGGCCGCTTCGATCGGCTTGGTGATCTCGACCATCACGCGCTCGGCCGGCTCTTCGCCATTATCGACGAGGACCACAATGCGCGGAAATGTAATATCGGGAAAAAGACCGACTGGCAACGAGAGCATTAACATTACTCCACCCGCAACAAGGAGGGCCGTCATAAAGAGTACGGCCTTCTGGTGGTGTTTAACAGTCTCGATAAACGTCACTTCGACTTTCCTCCACTCGTGCTTTTGTCGGTTTCGGTCGAATCCGCCGAAGGCCGGGGAGCATTCAAAGTAATGCGCGTGGAATCTGCCAATGAATAATTACCTTCGAAAATAATGTTCATACCCGGTTTCAACTCCTGACTTTCGATCGAGACCAAGGTATCGATCTCCGGCCCCGCCACGATTTCCACACTATGCGCTATGGAATCCGAGCCAAACGTCATGATGGTGCGCTTGTCCGTCTCATCGTCGCGCACAACCGCACTTTTCGGAACGAGCATCGCATTGTGCCGCACATCGAAGACAATTTCTGCAGTGCCGGCAATACCGATACGCAGTGCGTGCTGTAACTGCGCAGAGAGATTCCGAAATTGAAACACGACTTTCCCGCTTTGGCTGCTCGAATCGGCTTGTGGCTTGATCGCAAAAACGGTCGCCGAGAGCGGGCCGCCCGGCAGCGTCGGTAACAAAACACTCGCCTGCTCGCCAATGCGGACTTGCGAGATTTGAAACAGCGGGACGTCCGCCACAAAAACAATATCGCTCGGATCGACGATGGAAAATAATTCCTGGTCTTCGCTCACAAATTCTCCCGGATTTGCAGAGCGCGTCGCAATGAGTCCTGCGATGTTCGATCGGACGACGACTCCATTTTGATCTTGTTTGGCGAGCGCGATCATTCGTTCGGCTTCGGCGCGTTGCGCAGGAGTCTTCGCTTCGGAGAGCATCACGCGCGCGCCCTCCTCGCTCGATTGCGCTTCTTTCGACTGGATCGTAGCAAGCGGTTCACCGACCGCGACATAACTTCCTTCAGTCCCCTTAAGCGTCAGCAATCTTCCCGCAATCTGGGCGACGAGCTTCTCGCGCGCGACGGCTTCGGTATGTCCGGTGACTATCAGCCGCAACGGTACGCTGCCAGTGATTATCGTTGTTGCTCGCACCGGGACGACTGCCGTGATCTTGGTGGTGTCTTCGTCTTTCGATGTCTCTTTTTTGCCACACGCAACGAGCGCAAGACACAGAAAAATAATGCTGGTCTTGAAAGCCTTTTTCGTCTTTGGTTTTATGGGCATCGGGCCGCAACGCGGCCTGCAATGCATAGCCCCATGCGGCAGCGTGGGGTTTGCTTCCATAAATGTGAAGAGCGCCGCAACGCGGCCGCCCGCTGGACCCGAGTGAGCGCTACAGTTCATGTTTGAAATGGTCTTCTTTTAAGCGTGGCACTGCGACTTCGAGTAAGTAAATGCCGCGTAGCGAGTGCCTTCGCTTAACGGCGAACACCATCTGAGCATAGAGTTCTGTATAAGTTTGAGCCATAATATCATAGATAATGATTTGACAAAGATACGCGGGCGGCCGCGTTGCGGCGCCGAATGAGCAAGCCCATTCAACCCCCACGCTGCCGCGTGGGGCTACGCATTGCAGGCCGCGTTGCGGCCAAAGACTCTATTGCCCTTTGTTGCCATTGTTATTCGAATTTGTATTGGTGTTTACGTTCGGATTTGGCTTGGCGGTCAAATGTTCGAGTGCCGACCGATAGGTCTCTATATCGTTCAGGACTTGCAGCTCCGCAAGCTTGGTACCGACGATCTGCTTGTGCGCATCGAGCACTTCGGAAGCAAGTGCCGCGCCGACGGCGTACTTTGCTTTTTCGAGATCGTACGCCGATTGCGCGGCTTGTAAATTCGCTCGAATGTGCGCTATGCGTTCGCGTGAGGTCCGCAGTAGCACCTGCAATTGCGTCAGTTGAGCAACCAGTTCACGCCGCTCCTGATCGAGCTCCGTTTGCAAAATTTGTGCGGTCACCTCTTTTTCCTGCACCTGTACTTTATTCAGCCCCCAATCGAGTATCGGGCCTTCTACACTGATCCCGATCGAGGCGCCCAACATGCTGGCCCGCTCGTCCGGCGGGGCAGTAACATTTTGAATAGACGTTAACAGGCCGGCATCCGCATTGGCATCGACCGTCGGCTTGGCCAGCGCACGCGCCAGGTCGATATCGATGCGCGCGCGTTCGAGTTCGTTCTGCGACAGCGCGATCGTCATCGTAACCAACGAATCGTACGATTGCATATTGAACGCCGGCTCCGTAAAAACAGAATCGTACCTGCCGCGGACTGAAAACGCCGTGTCGGACGGAGTGCCCAGAAGCGCCGCCAATGCATAGCGCGCCTGCACTTCATCAGCGCGGGCTTTTTCAAGCGCGACCTGTTCCTCGCCCAGCTGCACTTCGGTCTTGAGCAGATCGGTATACGCCGAAGTGCCGCCTTTAAACAGACGCTGGACAAGGTCGCGATAGCTCGATAGTTCGGTCACACTTTCCTGCTCGATCGCAATATTCGCGATCGAGCGCAAATCTTCGAGAAACGATTGCGATACGTTGAAGCGCAAATCTTCGCGGGTCAGTTCGAGCGACGTTCTCGCGTGGGCGATGTCCAGGTCCGCCTGACGCTTGCGCAACCCGTACGCTCCGCCATTATAGATCGTCCCCTGCATACTCAGTTGCGCATTGAGCTGGCCTTCGTTCGTGATCGCGGGATCGTAACCAAAATAGCGGCCGCTCGGTGCATACTCCGCACCTAATTTATACTTGAGTGCTGGATATGGCGTAAGCTGCGCTTCCCTTCGCGCGAGCGATGCTTCTTCGACTCCGAGCGTACCGGCCTGCAGGAGCGGAGAACGCTGCTCTGCAAACTGCACGGCTTCGTCCAGCGTCAACACCCGTTGTGCGAATGCATTCGAAGAGAGGAATAGCAAAAGCATCCACAACAAATAACGTAATCTCTGTGCAAGAGAAATGTCGGGGCCCGGATTGATGTGATGAGAGCGATTGATATGATTGAGTGTCAAATGCATTCAAAATCAAATCGTGCTAAAACCCTATAATCCAGTAGCCCACGTTTCCGATGATTACCCATTCGCTTTTTTCCACGATTCGAAGTCCTGTGTTTTATAGGCGCCGGTGCCGATGAACTTTAGCGCCGATACAAAATCCTTCGCCGGCACGTAGCCTGGAATAATTTGTACGACTTTCTCGTCCGGCGTAAGAAACAGAATCGTCGGAAATCCCTTGACGCCCCAGCTCTGGGCGAGTTCCGTCTCGCTCTGCGGTTTGCCAGCGAAAGTGTGCTGCGCGTTAGACTCGGCGTTAAGCTTTACCGCAGTAAAATATTTCGACACCTCCTGCTGGACGGCAGGGTCGGTGTAGACATCTTTATCGAGCCGCTTGCACCATCCGCACCAGTCCGTATAGACATCGACCATCACCAACTTATTCTCATCTTTTGCCCGCGCGAAGGCATCCTCGAACGAAACGAAGAACGGCGCATCCAATTTCGCATTAGAAGAAGATACGGTATTAGCCGTTTGATGGTTGGCAACACCCTCTTTGCTGCACGACTGGCTGCCGAACGAGGTAATAATCGAAGCCCCGACGAGCAGAGCGCAGGAGGTAATAGAAATCCGTCGCATATATTTCAAGTCCATAAGGCAATTCGCATGTAAGTATAAATGAAAACTCTAATACCGGTAGAAAAGTCCATCATCAAAATCATTCCAATCCATAGAATTGGGGTTAAATTTGATGTTAATTTGCTCGATCACTAATTCCGAATCATGACTCATCCATTCTTCGACGCCATTATCATCGGTTCCGGTCAGGCCGGAACGCCGCTTACGACCGCGCTCGCAAAAGCGGGATGGAAGACTGCGCTCATCGAACAAGCGCACTATGGTGGCACGTGCATTAACGAAGGCTGCACGCCGACGAAAACGCTGATCGCAAGCGCGCGTGTCGCACAGGTTGTCCGCCGCGCGGCGGAGTTCGGTATTCATACGAGCATGCCCTCCATCGACTTACCGGCAATAGTTCGTCGTAAAGATGAGTTGGTCCGGTCCTGGTCCGAAGGCGACCGAAGAAGATTGGAGAAGACCGAAAATGTCACTCTTTTTTTCGGTCACGCGCGCTTTACCGATGCCCATACGATCGAGATTTCCACTGCCGAAGGTCTTCAGACGATCGAAGGAAAAACAATCTTCATCAATACCGGTGGCCGCCCGGCACCGCCGAATTTTCCGGGCGCCGATTCGATCCCGGTCCTCAACTCGACGACCGTGATGGACCTCACCGAATTGCCGGAACATCTTCTCATCATCGGCGGCGGATATTCCGGACTCGAATTCGGGCAACTGTTTTGCAGGCTCGGCTCGCGCGTCACGATCATCGATGCGAACGATAAATTTTTATCGCATGAAGACCGAGATATTGCGGACGCCGTTCGGAAAGTCCTTGAAGCGGAAGGTATTACCTTCTCACTCGGAGCGAAAGTCACCGCTGCTCGCACGTCTTCGAACATGTTCGAAGTCGAGACGAGCGATGGCGTCACGCACCGCTGTTCGCACGTTCTCTTCACCGGAGGGCGCGTTCCAAACAGCGACGATCTCGGTCTCGACAGGGCGGGTATCGAGCGGAACGAGCGCGGGTTTATTCGTGTGAACCCAAAACTCGAAACGAATGTGAATGGCATTTATGCGCTTGGCGATGTCACCGGCTCTCCGGCCTTCACACATATCTCCTACGATGATTTTCGGATCGTGCGCGATAACCTTCTGCATGGTGCAAATCGCACGACTGAAGGCCGGCTCGTCCCGCGTGTAACGTTCATCGATCCGCAACTGGGCCGCATCGGACTTTCCGAATCGGAAGCACAAGCGCAGGGTATCGCGCACCGGGTGGCTGCAATGCCTATGTCACGAGTAGCACGCGCAACCGAGACCGGCGAAACTCAAGGACTGATGAAAGCAATCGTCGGCGCAGACGATAAAATTCTCGGCGCGGCTGTTTTCGGAACGCAGGGTGGAGAGATCATGGCTATGATCGAAATCGCTATGATCGCCGGACTTACGACACGCGCGCTTAAAGATGCCATCTTCGCCCACCCCACTCTCGCCGAGTCGCTGAATAATTTATTTACATGATTCTCTTCTGAGGGTGCAGCAAATAGTTGTCTGTGTGTGCGGCACCAAGCGAATCGATTGAAAGTTATCTGTGCTGCAAAAAAATAAGTCCCTAAAAAACGCCGACCCGAATATATCAGAATGAAGCTCTACGTTAAATATATGGTGAGTATCCGGT
>DASZLH010000076.1:0-3836 GCA_035552495.1 Kapaibacterium sp. (SeqCode)
ATGGTTGAACGAAATGCCTCGCCAATCGACTGGAATCTTCCCGCCGCCCACTTTAGACGCACCTTCCCACCTGTTACCGCCATAGATCGTGAGGCCCGGAATCGGCGAAGTATATCCAGTCGGTGCGATCGAGCCACCGCCAATCTGCACCTGGTCGAGCGGCGTGCCGAGGCCAGTCGTAGCGTCCGGCGGCAAGTCGATGCCAACATTGCCATTGTTGAGTATCTCCATTCGCTCCAAGTCATTGCCTGGAGTGATGGGCGGAGCTATCGGAATTGTCAATGAATCGGGCGTCGTCGAAAGCCGAATCGCTCCGCCCTGCCTTTTAAAATCGGAGAGAATGAGATCACCATAGTTCTCGTGTAGCACGAGATCGTACTGCTTCGCCAAGTTCGAGTAGGTGGTTCGGTACGTAGCTGTCGTGTCTGGAATAAGCGCGAGTGCTCCAAAATTGGAACCAGTGGTGGAACCGCCATCGGAAAGCCGGAGAATGGCCGGCAGCGTTTGAACGATCGACGGACTGTGATGAATCTGAAGCGCATTGACCGCACCGCCACTCAGCTGCGTCCCAATGCCCACGACCGGGTTATTCGGCCACGGAACCGTATTCGTAACTTGCGCGATTGCGGGCACACTTCCACACATCAGGACCAAAAAGAACAACTTCGTTTGAATTCTCATAACGGAACCTCCTTAGTTTTTAAATAATAAGCTCACTCAAGCCACTTTGTTACAGGTACAAATTTGTGACCTGTAATTCGGGGACAAATATACGGATAAATAATTCAAACTATCCGAAAGGCGGACAATTGCGAAACACTTAATTTCGCTACCTTTGGTGAGTGGATTTTCATAAGGTCATCGCCCAAAATATTCGCGTATACCGTAAAAAAAACGGATTTACGCAAGAAGCTCTCGCAGGCAAAGTTTCTATGCACTCAAATTACATTGCGCGTGTAGAGCGTTCTGAAGAACGACTGAGTTTAGAGGGGCTTATTAAAATCGCCAAAGCTCTTAAAATCCCGCCGCACATGCTGCTTATCCCTCAAAGTTACAAGGAAGAATAGCACTTTTTCTCCCTAAGAAATGTGCCGCGCTCCATTCCTCGCCGTATTTTTGTAGCGAGTCGTTATGCTTATCTCGGAATTTACTCGTGCGTTGGAGGAAGTGGTGCCGCTCGCTGCCGTTGGCTACGAGCGGGATGCGGTCGGGCTGCAAGTCGGGGTGAGCGAGGGCACGCGGTTGCGTAACGCCCTCTTTGCGTATGAAGTAACGGCGGAGGTCATCGCGGAAGCGCGCGAGCGCGATGCGAACCTGATCGTGGCGTTTCATCCGCTGATTTTTCCGAATGTCAATGCGGTGACCGACCGCACACGCACCGGCCGCCTGATACGAGAATTGGTGAAATCCGACATTGCGCTCTACGTTCAGCATACGGCTTTCGATACACAGGCGGAATTCGGGACGAGCCAGCTAATGGCCGATGTGCTGGAGCTTGACGATATTCGTCCGCTCGTTCCGCTAAAAAATTCGCTCGATAAGATTACGGTCTTTGCGCCGTATGCGAGTTCGAAGCCGATCATGGAATCGCTGATCCAAAATGGCGCGGGCAGGATCGGGAATTCGGAAGGATGTTCGTTTCAGGTCGAGGGGCGCGGGCAGTTCAAAAGTCAGCGCATAGCGAGCGCAGCAGGAGAGCCGGCGGTGCTCGAAGGCGTCGATGAAGTCCGCCTCGAAATGGTATGCGAACGGTGGAATACCGCGCGCGCCATTCGCGCAATGCTCGAAACACATTCGCACGAGAATGTCACGTATGACGTTACTCCGCTCGCGACCGAAAGCCGCAACTATGGCATGGGCGCCATCGGGCGATTCGAAGAAGGCCGAAGCCGTGAAGCGGTGCTTCGGCTCGCGAGCGTGGCCTTTAGTATTCCATCGCTGCGATATAATGCCGAAGGGCCGGAGTCCATTTTGCACGTTGCGATGGTCGGCGGTGCCGGTATGGAATTCTACTCCGCGGCGCGCGCCCTCGGGGCGGACGCATTTATTACGGCGGATATTCGTTATCATGATTTCCACCGGGCGGACCACGACGGGATTCTGCTGATCGATGCGGGACACGCAGAGACCGAAAGATTTGTTACGCATGGGATGATTCGCGCTGCGCGCAAAGCGTTACTGCAATTATCTGCATCTTCTACGATGCAGCCGGCATTCTCCGACGAACATCTGCTCGTCGCGCGAACGGAGCCGAACAGCGTGCGCTATTATCATAACGGTGGATAAGTAGAAAGAAGGCGTCGATGCAGCACCGCAATCGGTGCCGCATCGAAGTCTATTCCGCATCGTAGTCGATGTGGTTTGCCCAAAAAATTTATAAGAAGGAAGAACACGTGAACGAGTCACTTTTGCATCTATACGAATTACAGAAGGTCGATACGCAACTGGACGACCTGATCGAAAGCCGCGGCGAACTGCCCGAACGCGTCGAAGAAATGCGCCGGAATGTCGAGGAGCAGGACGAGCAGGCCGCGCAAATACGTCGCGATATTAAGGAAATCGAAGAACGGTCGCGGGATCTTTCCGCGGAGACCGTCGATCTTCGCGAGAAGGTCGAGCGCTATAAAGCGCAGCAATTCGATGTTAAAACGACGCGCGAATACGACGCGATCACCTTCCAATTAGAAGACAGCCAACGCCGGCTGCACAATAATGTCGAAACGATCAGCCGGATGGGCATCGAGCTCGAGCAACTGAAGATCGACGAGCAGCAAATGTCGCAGGACTTAGAAGAAATGCGTCGCGAGCTCGAAGAAGCCGAGACGGCCCTCAAGGAAGTACTTGCCGATACCGAAGAAGAAGAAAAGCAGCTTATGGTACGGCGCGACGAGCTGGAAAAAAAGATTCAGCCATATTATATGACGATATACAATCGCGTGCGGCCCGCGAAGGGCGGCATCGCGGTCGTGCCGCTCAAGAACGGCGTCTGCGGCGGATGTTATAATGCCGTGCCGCGTCAGTTAGTACTCGAACTCAAAAAAGGCGAGAAGCATACTGTCTGCGAGTATTGCGGACGTATCATTGTCGGCGAGCCGATCGCAATCGCCGTCGATGGCGAGCCGCAGCCCGTTACCTACGAGACGGAAGCAGAAGAAGAATCGTCGGAAGAATAACTTGTCTGAACCTTGATTTTATGAGATTTTAGTGATTAAGAATGAGGTAGGCATGTTTAAAGATTAATTCTAATCTTAAAAATCATTTTAATCTCGTATAATCAAGGTTCAGACTATTGATTGTTGAGCCTGCCATCGGGCAACTGCTTTGAGTGTCGGTTTCGATGCTGGAAGAGGAAAGTCCGAACTCCGTAGGGCAGCGTGCCGGTCGAGATAATCTCAAGATCGGGGAGTATGAAATAAGGCGCGCCTCGGTGCTAACACACTGGTGCTGCCGAAACCATGCTTACAGCGCAGTGTCACAGAAAACAAACCGCCAGCATTTTCGAATGCTGGTAAGGGTGAAACGGCGGTGTAAGAGACCACCGCTCGAAGAGCGATCTTCGGGGTCACGATAAACCTCGCGCGGAGCAAGACCACGTAAGAGACCGATCTATTCCTCGGAATGGAGATACTCCGGCTCGGAGTTTGGCCTCGGGTAGGTCGCATAGAGTAATAGTTGCCTCCTCATGAAAATGAGCAGACAGAATTCGGCTTACAGATGGCAGACTCTAAATTTTAATGAAGAATGAAGAATGAAGAGTGAAGAATGGAAAAATATTTAGCATTAAACTCTTCACTCTTCACTCTTCACTCTTCACTCTTCACTCTTCACTCTTCACT
>DASZLH010000077.1:0-2907 GCA_035552495.1 Kapaibacterium sp. (SeqCode)
TGAGATGGGCAAGCACCTGATGGATAGCCCCGGCTATTTAGCCGCGCCAGATAAGGACCGGCTCGCGGACCTTCATGCAATGTTTCGCATGAAACGAGTCAAGGCGATCTTCTTTATTCGCGGCGGGTTTGGCTCCATCCGGCTGCTCGATAGAATCGATTACGATCTCATTCGCAACAATCCAAAAATTATCGTTGGGTATTCGGATGCGACTGCGCTGTTTGCCGCCATTCATAAACAGACCGGACTTTCGTCTTGCTTTTTCGGGCCAATGCCTGGCGTCGATTTGTGGGATGACGTCAACCACTTTACCGAAGAACATTTTTGGCGCGTCGTAACCAGCTCTAAACCGATTGGCGAGCTTCCGCTCGGTGCCGGAGAAGGCAAACTGTTAGTTCGCGGCAAATCAAAAGAAGTGCAAGGCACCATGCTGGGCGGAAATCTTACTGTCTTCAGCAGTTTGCTCGGGACGCCCTATCAACCGTCTTTTCGAAATGCGATGCCATTGTTCGAGGAGATTGAGGAGAAGCCACGGAAAATCGATGCTTATTTTGCGCAGCTTCGGCTTGCTGGATTATGGAAGAATGCAAAAGCTATTTTGCTTGGACAGTTCACCAATTGTAACACAGACGCCGACAGTCCAACGCGCACGCTCGATGGGATCTTCGAAGATTATTTCGGCAAACTTGGAGTGCCCGTAATTTCGAACCTGCCCTTTGGTCATGAGCCACGACTGTGGACGCTGCCACTGGTCGCCAGGATCGACTTGAAAATAATGGGCGATCGACCCATAATTTCGATACCGGACGCACCCCTGCTGTAAAGGCTACGAAGCAGCGGGCCGATGATAGAGATCGCGTAGTTCGTCTTTTGCTTTATCGAGTTTTTCTTTTTTGGATTTCGGTAAATTTTTTCCTGCGCGATTGATATAGAAGCTGAGCATGGACATCGCCGAGCGAAACGGCTCGGATTTTCTTCGATGACTGTGTTCCGCAGATCGCTTTAATGACTTTGCTATCTCTCGCGGACTTCCTTTTTTGAACACGCTCTTTTCAAGATCGAGCGCATTACTTTTTTCCGTTACTCCCTTCGACCAGCGCTTCGCAGTTTTTTTCGATGTCTGCTTTTGAGTTTTCGCTGGCATACAATCTCGGTAGAAGAAATATGGATTTATTAAATTCGCGCCCTATTCCCATCGGAGTTACCAAGCATGCTCCGATTCCAGGGTTGCAGCGAACGCTCGAGATCGGCGCGCGCGGCCGAATGCGGATAACGGCTAGCTGCCGGAATTGCTGGCCTGACATTTCTCCCCGTTCGCCAACCGGAAGGCTGTTCGTCCAATCGCGTAGCGCGATGTGGAAATACCTCCGGAATATAGGACTGCCGATCGGAAAAGGGCATCGTTGACGATGCATCGTCCTTAAGAATTTGCTCAACAATTAGGTCTCTCATAGCAAACAATGGTTTTGTTCTAATAATGAGGAAATTCAATGCGCGTGACTTACCCAAATCACGCGTCCAAATACCTTGCAAGGAAAATGCCAGCGGAAAGTAAATTCAAACAGCGGCCAAAAAAAGAGAGGTAAGAAGATGAACTTCTTACCTCTTTATCTTCCTCTTATCGTATCTTATTTTTCTAACTCGAATGGTTTTGTGCTGACTTGCTGGCCATCGGTCAATCGGCAATAATACGAGCCGGACCCAAGTCCCTCGCTTTGAATCGCAATCGAATGCGTTCCAGGGAGTTGGACTTCGCCATCGACGATACGGCGAACTTCATTTCCGAGCAGATCGTAGATCCCAATTGTAATCGGCGCTTGCGAACGGACCGTATAGGAAACTAAGGCGTTATTTCGAACGGGATTCGGCTGGATTTCACCAATAGACGTCACTACCACCGAGTTCTGCATGAACTTCTGCACTTCCGTATTTCCGCATTGCTCATCGAAGTTGAATGCGGCCGCTGTGGTAGCGGTGGAAACATAACATAGTGTAGTCTCATTCTGCCCGAACCACTCGACATTCGAAGGCACGATCGGTGTTGTATCGCCTTTGTTCAAATAGGCAGTAACATTGATCGTCCCGAGTGTCGTCTCTCCGGAAAGTGGAGTAAGTGATGTGCCGCGGAATGTTCGCGTTTCCATATCAGTCGCTGCATTGTAGGTTACGGTGGGCGGCCCAAATGTAATTCCGGTAGGCGCGGTGATGCTAGTATAATTAAACACGTCGCGTTTCCAGCTTACATCGAATTGGTAGCCGTAAGCTTCCACGGTACCGTTGTTGGGAGCGTTCGCGTCGATCGGTGCATCGGCCACGATCGGTATTTGCTCGGTCCCTAAGTCTGTCGTATGATACTGTGGCGGTGCCGTGATACTGCCAACGCCGATCGTGCGCTGAACGGACACACCAACACCCTTTAAGATTACAGTATCGAACCACGTGCTATCCCCACCATCGAAGCCCTTGCCTTGCAGCGTAAAGATGAGGGCAGCCGAGTCAGCGCCAGCGGCTAATGGCTGGAACAATATCGGAACATCCAGCGAGCCTCCATTCGGGTTGACTTCCGTCGAATTAAAGCTGGAAGCCAGCTGGAAATCTTCGGCGTCATTCGCGCCATTCGCGTTTGTTATTAGCAGGCTCACGACGGTTATAGAATCATTGCTGCTGAGGTTCTTGAATGTAGCATTTTTAATATCGCTGCGGCACCCACCGATATAGGTCGGCGGATGATTTGTACCAACCGCAAGGTCCCCATTAAAGCCGAATATTGAATTCAAAGTACTCGTCGCACTATTGCATGGTTCGGCAATTGATACGAACGCCTGATATGAGCCGGGTTGATTATTTATCGCAGTTGCCGCAACATTTACGACTTGCTGTCCGCCCGCCGGAATAGTATAGGGCGGA
>DASZLH010000078.1:0-9824 GCA_035552495.1 Kapaibacterium sp. (SeqCode)
GCTCGCATCATCGAGTGGATACTCGACTTACAAGTGGTCCACCGGAGAAACGACCTCTTCGATCGCGGTCACAAAGACGGGCGATTATACGGTAGCGGTGACGAACAGCGCGGGCTGTTCGGGCACCTCGGCAGTCACGCACATCAGGGTATTGCCGGACAGCGTGCCGAAGCCGGTCATCGCTGCCGCCACGACGACGATCTGCGCGGGCGACAGCATCCCAATCGGTCTCACGGAGTCCTATGCGTCCTACCGATGGAGCACCGATCAGACAACGCCTGCAATCTATGTCTCGAAAGCCGGCTCGTACTCGGTGACGGTCACGAATGCGGCGGGCTGCTCGGGCACGAGCGCGCCGGTGACGTTCATCATCGCGCAAAAGCCCGCGGTGCAACTTACCGCAAGCGGCCCCACCACATTTTGCGAAGGCGACAGCGTAACGCTTCGGGCGACGAACGGCTACCAATATACCTGGTGGAATGGCGCGACCAAACTCTCGAACACAACGGCGTCCATCGTTGTCACGACTTCGGGAACGTACGCGGTGACCGCCACGAACGCCGCGGGCTGCGACTCGACGACCGCTCCGATTGGAGTAACGGTGAATCCCGCTCCGCATCCCGCGATTGTCGGCCCGTCTTCAATTTGCATTGGCGGCACGGCAAGTTATTCGATTGCGCAAGCGGTCGGACAAATGCTCTGGCAATTAACTCCTGCCTCGCTGGGCACCATTACATCGGGACAAGGCACCAATACCATCGCAGTGCAATGGGGTAGCAGCACGGCAACGGGCATACTCGAAATCGTCGTGACCGGCTCCGATGGTTGCTCCGGCACCGCTACGATGCCGATCACGATCGACTCGCACCTTACTCCAACGATCGCGGCGAGCGGCCCGCTCGCGTTTTGTCCGGGCAGCAGCGTGACGCTGGACGCCGGCGCGGGCTACGCAAGCTACCAGTGGTCGAAAGACGGCACGAACATTTTAGATGCGACGAACGAGACGCTGACGACGAGTCAGAGTGGAAGCTATACGGTCTTCGTTACCAATACGACCGGCTGTAATGGCGCGTCGGAGTCTGAGCAGGTGACGGTCTATCCCGCACCCGTGCAACCAGTCATTACCCGAAGCGGCGCGCAACTCACTTCGACACCCGCATCGAGCTATGCGTGGACATTTAACGGCGCGCCGCTCGCGGATGCCACGCAAACGATTACAGCAAATCAAGGCGGCACTTACACGGTGACCACGACGGACGCCAACGGCTGCACTGCCACGAGCGGTCCATTCGAGTTTACGAATACGGGAGAAGCGACGGTCATGCTAACGAGCGGGAACACTGGCAATCCTGGTGACAAGATCGCCGTGCCGATGACGCTGGTAAGCTCGACGGACCTTGCGCAGTCGGGAGCTTCGGATTATGTGGCGCGTATCCGGTTCAACGCATCGATGCTCGCGCCGCAATCGGTGGCGTCGCTCGGTACGGTCTCGGGCAGCGACAGGATAATCACGGTTACCGGCACGCTTCCGCAAGCGGGTGGCGTCCCCGAGTCGAGCGGACTATTGCAAAATATCGACTTCATCGCAACGCTCGGCAGCGACACCTGCACCGATCTTACGATCGACACCTTCTATTTTACGAATGCGAACGTGGCGGTGACGCGCGAGGATGGAGGCTTCTGCCTCACTGGAATATGCATGCAGGATGGACACGCTCGCTTGGTTAATCCCGACGCGCGCGTATCGCTCGCTGCGCCAAGGCCCAACCCCGCATCGCAGAGCGTCGAGATCGACTACGAGCTTGCCGAGCCGGGGCCGACGAAACTCTACATCGAAGACATGCTGGGCCGGACCGCGATGGTCATTCGCGATGAGCCGATGCTGCCGGGCGCATACCACGAGAGCGTGCCGCTCGCGGCGCTTGCCAGCGGCACGTACCGCTATATCCTTGTCACGCCGAGCCAGGTGCTCAGCCAGCCAATGGAGGTGATCAAATGAGGAGTCGGGTATCGGGTATCGGGTATCGGGTATCGGTCGTAATCGCTATTCTTCTCCCGTTTATTTCCGTTTTGGGAACGGGAGTTCGTGCGCAACAAACTTTACCGCAACTCTCGCAATCTTCTTACGGCGTGCAAGCCGGGGCCGGGGGTACGTTTTACAGTTCGGACTTCAACTATCTGCCCGGCTATCCTGGCTGCTCGCCGCAGTTTAGAAACGGACTGGGATGGGAGCGCGGAGTAGCGGCCTCCTATATTTTGCGTCCATCGACCAAACTTCTTTTTTCACTCAGCGCCGGATATAGCGCGTCGAGCGGAACGATGGCCGTCGATGAAACGCAGCCGCTGGCGATCGATGGTATTGCAACTCCTTCGACCTTTCATCATGCGATCGACTTTTCGACGAGCGGACTGACGCTCGCGCCATCGGTCGGTTACGAACTGTTACCGCAACTGAGCCTCTCGTTCGGTGGAGACGTGGGGTACATTCTTTCGACGAGCTTCTCCTCGCGCGAGGAGATCGCGCAGCCCACGGACCGTGGTGTCTTTGCCGATAACGGTCTTCGGACGCGCGATGTCTACTCGGGGGCGCTGCCCGATCTTGCGAGAGTCCAGGCGGGACTGGACCTCGGCGCAAAATATCTTTTGCCCATGAATGTGAAGCGAACGGTGAACCTCGCGCCCTCGCTCTCCTACCGGATGGGATTGACCGATTTAGTGCGCGGGCTGCCGTGGAGATCGAACGGACTTACGGCGTCCCTCGGAGTCGAGTACTCGCCCGAGATCGTACCCGAGCCGCCGGTCCTGGCGCCGCCTGTGCCAATGCCAGTAAAACCACCAGTGCCGGAACCGCCCGCATTGATTGCCTCGATCGCCGCGATGGGCGTGAGCGACAGCGGCATCGAGGAACCCGTCGCGCGGCTCAAAATCGAGGAGATCTCCGAGACCGAGCTGGTCCCGATCGTCCCATATATCTTTTTCGACTCGTCATTGACCACACTGCCAGACCGCTACGATCTTTTAGCTCGATCGTCGGTGCCAAATTTTTCGATCTCGAAGCTTCCGGGTTCCGATCCGCTCGGCGTCTACCGGGACGCGCTGAACGTGATCGGAGCGCGCATGATGGCGAATAACTCCGCGCGTATTACCATTACCGGCTGCAATGACAACGAGAGTGAATCGAAGCAGGGACAGGAATTATCGAAGGCGCGAGCGAATGCCGTTCGCGATTATCTCGCTTCGGTCTGGGGCATTCCGGCGCAGCGTATGACGGTGCGCGCGCGCAATCTGCCCCAGCATCCCTCACCCGAATTGGACACGGACGGCATCCAGGAGAACCGCCGCGTCGAGATCGCTTCGAACAGTCCGGATATTCTCGCGCCCGTGCTGACCGCCGATACCGTGCGCGTTGCAACTCCGCCCACGATCCGGTTTCGTCCGCACGTTACAGCCCAAGCCGGGGTAAAACATTGGACTATGACGACCGAACAGGAGGGGCGGACGCTCGCGACCTTCAATGGCTCAGACTCTATTCCCAAGATCGTCGATTGGGTCCTCGCGAACGATCCGGCATCGATTCCAAAAGCTCCGGGTGTCTTGCATTACACACTTTCGGTTACCGATCGATCGGACCAGACCACCCATTCCGAAAACGATCTGCCAGTCCAGCAGCAAACTCTACTCACGAAAAAGCGCGAACTCGTGGCCGAAGGCAACGGCAATGCGGAGATTGAAAAATATACGCTGTTACTGTTCGACTTCAACTCGAGTGAACTATCCAGCGAGAATGCCGAGATCGCGCGGCTGATCCGAACGCGCATTCGCAAAGGCTCGATGCTCACGATCGAAGGCTACGGCGACAGGATCGGTGACGTCCAGTTCAACAAGGCACTCGCCGATGACCGCGCCAAAGCCGCCGCTCGCGCATTAGGATTGCCCGAGACCGCAATCGTCCCATCGGATGGACATACGTATCTCTACAACAACAATATTCCGGAAGGCAGATTCTACTCGCGCACCGTTGAAATCACCATCCGAACCCCGCTCGAAGGAAATAATTGAATTTAGGGCGGTCGAAGGCTGGAACCTGCAGTCATTTTTATATATCCCCGTAGCGATTCGAATCCCAAACGTATTGCACCATAGAGGTAGGGACATTAGACTCTCGTCCATTTCGGGCACTCTGTGCCCGAGTGTATTCCTCACCACGAAATCCGTCAGAAATTCCCTTAATTGAGGCTAAATGAAAGCTTTTTGTCGCATACTATTAGGATGGCAATGTGTTTGGCAACAATATGGCAACAACTCACAATACTGCCTCTAAATGAGAAGAGTTTAGCTCAATGTGTTTGGCAACAACTCACAATATTCCTGCATTCTCGATACGTCCAAAACGAGGGCGACCATCCACCTTAGAGTCATGGTCGCGCGGCACTTTGTGAACTTTTCCTCTCGATCTTGCATATAGTAGCTATGCTTAACGCAGTCCGGATTTTTCTTGCCATCGCGCTCCTTTTCGCCACCACAGGTGTGACGGTAACGAGTGTTGCCTGCGAAAAGGAGAAGCAGAACTCGTCGTGCCCCTCCTGCACCAAAAATGGAATGCCGAAGTCCTGCTGCATGGTTACTGCGAAGCATCTGTCGGTCAAGTCCGAATTTGGCAAGCCGGCTCCTTCCAGTTCATTCTCCCAGGTATTGCATGTAGCAGGTTTGGATGCAGCCCGTCCTCTGCGAAATAGTTTGCAATCTCCGTCTTCCTTCGTGTTCCGTGCCGCTCCACCAAGAACTTCGGTGGAGGAGTGCGCCCTGCTTTCCCAGTTCCGTATCTAAACGCGAATCCTTTTTCGGTATTCTTCACCGTGATCTATAAGCTCACGGCTATCCGATTTATGGTTTCGCAAATATGGTTAAGAATAAATTCGTACAATGGATATGTAGTGCTACGTTGCTTGCCGCAGCGGTGTCAGCACGCGCCCAATCGCAGATTCCGGATACGGCTATGACTGGGTTGTCCTCGCTTCTCCGGCAGATCGACTCACACCCGATGATTGCTTACGAAGCGGCAAACGTGGAAGCGGCTCGCCGACGTATTGCCGAGAAATCTTCGCTGGATAATCCGATGCTGACACTCGGCGTGAATAATCTTCCAACTACTTCGTTCGGATTTTCCGAGGACCCGATGACCACTAAGATGATTGGCGCGAGTCAGGCCTTCCCGTGGCCCGGAAAGCTAAAGGCCGAAGCCGAAATTGCCGCTCAAGATACCTTGACGGCCAGCGACGACCTCGAAGAAGAACGCAACACGCTCACGCGCGATGTAAAGTCCGCCTATTTCGATCTCTACCATATCGAGCGGATTATAGCCGTCTATAATTTTCACCAGAAGGCCGCGGACGAACTTGTTCAACTGGCAGAATCGAAACTCCCCGAAGGCAAAGCGACCCAATCGCAAGTCCTGAATCTCAAACTGGAACGGACGGACATCGACGATCAGGTCATTGATTACGAGACCATGCTGCGTGAACGCCAGGCCGATCTCGAAGGGGCGACCGGTGTAAGCGGAGATATTCCCATTCCCGAACGACTTGGGTTTCCAATATTTTCCTATTCACTGGGCGCGCTCGATTCTCTTGCTCGGGCGAATAACCCCCGTTTGCAGAAACTGCGCACGGAATCCGAGCAAGAACAACTCCGCTATGACCGCGCCGATTTAGAGAAGTACCCCGATTTCCAGGTCTCGCTCGATTATATGCAGCGCGATGCACTTGCGGCTTCCGCTCCGATGAATTGGACCGGTATCCCGATGCAGCAATCCAATATGATTTCGCTCGGAGTAAATATCGAGCTTCCGCTCAATTATAATGACAAAATCGGCGCGGCGCGGGGTGAGGCGGCAGCGATGGAGACCGCGGAGCGTGCCGAAGAACGCGCGGTCGAACTCGAACTGCATACTAAGCTGGAAACCGATCTCGCAAAACTTCGAGGTATTCGTGGAAAATACACATTGCTGCGAGATGAGATTTATCCCACCGCTCGACAAGCACTTCAAACTACGACCGCCGATTATACCTTCGACAAATCGACACTCGAAGAAGCAGTGCGCGCCCAATTGGAACTCATCCACCGCGAACACGATCGCTACGAACTCGAAGCCGAATACAATAAAACCATTGCCGATATGGAATATCTGACCGGTATATCCCTCGTGATATATACCAGCAAATCCGATTGGAAATAAAAAACAACCATGACTGAAGAGCAGAAATCAATATCAAAAAAGACAATATGGCTGATTGCCGGGAGTGCAATCGTGCTCGTTATTGTGGCGATTCTGATATGGTCGCATGGCCAAGGTTCGCAGCCGACTTGGCTTCCAGTCTCAGCGAGCAAGTTCGAAAGCGACACAACCGCAATGGTACGTCTCACGAACGAGGCGATGGTGCGCGCGGGCATTGTTGCCCAGCCGGTCGAAATGCGTAACTTCAGCAGCATAATCAGCGCGGTAGGTATTATGGAAATTCCCGATCCAGCGGAGCGAACAATCGCGGCGCGCGCGCGAGGACGAATCGAGAAAATGTTCGTCTCGGCGACGGGAATGTATGTGCATAAAGGCGAATCGCTCTTCGAATTTTATTCCCCCGATATTTTAAGCGCCGAAACAGAATATCTCATTGCTGCCGGTGTGGGAGATATGGATAAAAATATTATGGCTCAAAATCCGGGTATGGAGCACCATTCGGATCCCGGCCTGCTCAAAGCAGCTAAAGAACGGCTGTTGCTCTATGGGCTGACGTCCGAACAAATCAATCGACTTGAGGATAATTTGAAGGTAAGCAATACGGTAACTATTACCGCGCCGATAGACGGGATTATTTTGCAAAAACAATCGCAGGAAGGCGCGTATGTCGATGAAGGCGCGAGCATCTATCAGCTTGCCGATCTCTCGATGCTCTGGGCGGAGGTCGAAGTGCCGGAAGCAGACATTCGGTTTATTCGTATGGGGCAAACAATTCCGATTCAGGCGGAAGCTTATCCGGGTGCCGAATTCAAAGGCACAGTCATTTTAATTTCACCCATAGAAGATCAGGCGTCGAGGACGATCCGGGTGCGGCTTGCAGTGCCAAATCCTTCGGGCAAGCTTCGACCTGCCATGACTTTTACCACATCGGTCCCCATTGCCGCCGGCAATGCTCTCGCCATTCCACAGTCTGCTGTAATTCGCTCGGGGATTGCGGACTATGTATGGGTCGCGAGTGATAACAATATGTTCACACGCCACTCGGTCACACTCGGCGCGCTTTCTTCGGATAATTATTATCAGGTACTGAGCGGGCTTTCTTTTGGCGATCGAGTTGCAGCCAACGGTGCATTCCTCATCGATGCGGAACATGATCTCTCTCAAAACAACCCGATGGCCGGCATGAACATGGGCGAGGCGGGCAATAAAAATTCCGGCGAAGGAACGGGTGTCGTTCGATCGATCGACAATGAGCGGCAAAAGATAACACTCGACCACAGCACTATTCCAGGCGTGATGCCGGCAATGACGATGGCCTACAAAGTTGCCGATCCAAAGTTTTTACATTCTGTAAGTACTAACGAATCCGTCCGCTTCACGCTTACGCGAGAAGTGAATGGCGAGTATCTCATCACATCTATCCAAAAGCAATAGGCAATGAACGCAATCGCGCATACAACAGACCATTTGCTGCTCAAATCCGCAATCCGAGTCGAGATACTAACATTGGTATGGATGACGATCGAGGCATCGTTGTCGGTCGGCGCAGGGATTCAGGCGGGAAGCGCCTCGCTCATAGCCTTCGGTGTCGATAGCGTGATCGAGCTGGTGGCGGCTGGCGTATTACTGTGGCAGCTTAGGGTGCAACGAGCCCAGAAATCCCCCGACGATATAAAACGAGCGGAGCGAATCGCAGGATGGACTACATCGTATGCCTTACTTTCCCTCTGCATGTACATCGTTGCGGTGTCGGCTTTCGGTCTGCTTACGCATACCGCCGCAGAATCCTCGGCAATCGGCATTGCAGTAACGGCCGTCGCAGCTGTGGGCATGCCATTCCTTGGGCGGCGTAAACGAACACTTGCAGGAGGACTGCGGAATACTGCGTTGCGCGCGGAAGCAGCCTGTTCGATTACCTGTGGGTATATGGCCGCGACCGTGCTGCTCGGATTGGTCGTGAACGCGGCCACGGGATGGTGGTGGACCGATAGCGTCGCCGCGCTCATCCTGCTATACTGGCTGATACCCGAGACAAAGGAAGCATTCGAATCGGCACGCGAAGGTAAAGCTGGATGTGAGTGCGGCGAATAAAAATATTTTGTATTGATTCAATATGATAGAACGTATCGTCAGTTGGAGCGCGAAACATCGTGTATTTGTAATCGCACTGTTCGTGCTTATTTCCGGCGTTGGAGTATGGGCGATTGCGACGACACCGCTCGATGCGATTCCCGATCTTTCGGAGAACCAGGTCATTGTGCTTACCGAATATATGGGCCAATCGCCACAGATCGTCGAGGACCAGGTGACGTTCCCACTCGTTACCGCACTTCAGGGTTTGCCGGGGGTAAAGGCTGTGCGTGCCACGTCGATGTTTGGCGAGAGCTTTGTCTATGTGATCTTCAATGATAATATCGATCTGTATTGGGCGCGGAGCCGTGTGCTCGAAAAGCTTGCTACGATAACACCGACGCTTCCCGCTGCCGCAAAATCTTCACTGGGCCCCGATGGGACTGGCGTCGGACAGGTCTATTGGTATACTGTCGAAGGCAAAGGCTATGATTTGGGAACGTTGCGGGCGATTCAGGACTGGTTCGTCAAGCTGCAATTGCAATCGGTAGAAGGAGTGGCGGAAGTAGCGTCCGTTGGCGGTTATGTGCGCGAGTATCAGGTGAACCTCGATCCGCGAAAGATGCAATTGTATGGCGTAAGAATAGATGATGTGACGCGCGCCGTCATGCAATCGAACAATGCCGTGGGCGGACGAATAGTGGAAGTGAATGGACGAGAGAACTTCGTGCGCGGTCAGGGCTATTTCGCTTCGCTTAACGATTTTCGCGGTGTGACGGTCGCCGCACAAAATGGTGTTCCGATTCCACTCTCGAATATAGCGGATATAACGATCGGCGCGGGTCCGCGGCGAGGTTCACTCGATAAAAACGGGACGGGAGAAGTAACGGGCGGCATCGTCGTGATGCGGCAGGGCGAAAATGCAAAGGACGTGATCGATCGTGTGAAAGCGCGTATCGCCGAAATCTCTCCAGGCCTTCCGAACGGCGTTACCATTCAAGCCGCCTATGACCGGTCGGACCTTATCGAAGCCTCCGTTGCGACGCTCGAACATACGCTCATCGAGGAAGCGATCATAGTGACCCTTATCATTCTGATTTTTCTTTTTCATTTGCCGAGCGCGCTTCGGATCGTGATCGAGATTCCTATTTCCGTTCTCATCGCGTTTATCTTGATGCGGATGTTTGGCATCACTTCGAACATTATGTCGCTGGGTGGAATTGCGATTGGCATTGGGGTCCTCGTCGATGGCTCGATCGTGCTCCTGGAGAATGCTCACCGGCACCTCTCCGAAGCGCAAGCATTGAAAGAAAGGAATGGGACGGAATACGATTATCGCGCTATTGTCATCCGCAGCGCGCAACAAGTTGCCCGTCCGATTTTCTTTTCGCTGATCATCATTATTGTAAGCTTTCTTCCGGTGTTCCTGCTCACAGGCCAGGAAGGCAAGCTGTTTCATCCGCTTGCGTTTACGAAGACATTTTCGCTCCTGGCCAGCGCCCTTGTTTCGATTACATTA
>DASZLH010000079.1:0-5623 GCA_035552495.1 Kapaibacterium sp. (SeqCode)
AGCGGCTTTTTTATTATCTACAAGCAACAATACGACAACAGAAATCCCTTATTTTTAATAACTGATGCAGGAACTCAAATACAAGAATATCGACCAGGCACGGACCGCATACGAAGTGTGTATCTCGCAAGTCCGAGAAGCAGAATTCCGACTTGAAAATCCGATAAAAGAAGAATGGCTATCTCTCCAACACGAAGAGAAAGCGCTTAACCTCAAATCACATGATGCAATGCTCTCAACTGCTGAACTTAGCGAAATCAATCACCGTAGAATAGAAGGAATCCCAAAGCGACGCTCCGAACTGACGGACAAAGTTGTTCAAGATGCTCGAAGCAAACCGGAGCACGCTCAACTTTTCAACGAACTTTCGAACATAGAGGAGGAGATTGACGAACTTATTCTGAGGGGAGGCGCAGCATCCCCTGACGATAATCAAGACAGCGTATTCTTTGTCTAAGCCTCGTGCATGATTGATTTATCCGAGGCCGATTTCCTCTTTAAATACCTCAGTGCAAAGCCCGAATCCTTCGGGTTGAACTGGTTAAGCAAGTCCGAAATTTTTTTCAAGCGCGCCGACCTATTCGAGGATCAAAATGATTGCGCTGTCCCTGTGAAGTTTGCAAATAGTACTCGCGCCAAGCGTCGCGAATACCTTAAATCGCTCATTCCAAAGCATGCTCCTGATTGGAGCCACAATCGAATTAAAGAGCAAATTCGGAAACGGGAAGCGGATATTCCAAAGACAATTGAGGGGAAGATTGAGTATGATCGAAAGTTCGGTCGGATGCTGACTCGTAAGTTCAGAATTTGCTCTCTCTCACGGGGTAACGCATCCGAATTTGCGTGGAACAAGTATGCCGATAATCATAAAGGATTTATGATTCAGTATGATGCTCATGCACTTATGAACTACATTGCATCGTTGCAAATCGAAGTATTTCCATATCCAGTAGAATACAGGGAAGTAATAGAACCGTTCGATTTGGATGAGCTTGTTAATGATGATACTTACTTGAAGATGATGATTTTCAAACTAAGAGGTGAATGGGAGCATGAGCAAGAGGTTAGAATAATTTGCTACGGCGCATTGCCGAAAGGTAGTCAAGGTATGACCTGCATTTCTGAATTTTCGAACGGCTTTACACTTACAATTCCTGATTCGGTCATTGCAGGATTATTCTTAGGCAAAGATTCGAATTCCCAGCAACCCTTTATCGAAATACTTAGGACAAGAACGAACAAAATTCCTCTTTACCAAGTAATTGGAATAGAGGACCAACTGCAATTACAGGTGAATCCGATTGAATACTAATCTTGCAATCCTATTAACGTTCAAACCCTTCCTCGCTACCGCGCCCTGAATCGTTTCAAGCGTTTGTAGCCGGTGCCCGCTCGTTCGCATTCTTTTTATTCGCTTGAGCGGTTATCCCTCGAATTCCTCCCGATCGAGTTTTTTTCGGACGCGTGTGCGGACTACTTGTTCGAGCAGGAGCGAAAGTGTAACAATCAGAGCGAAGCTCGACCAAAACGAGACCGGCGTTCGATACCCGAAATGAATTTCGAGTCCGAGGATCAGTAATGCCGCACCGGCGAAAAATCCGACGCCTAATATGGTCGCAACATTGGTACGGTTGGGCCGCCGGTGTTGTGCGAATGGCATCTTCGGCGCGAAGAGAAGGAACGCCTGAAATATAAAGCCTGCAATTGCGGCGAGCACCAGCACATGCTCCGCGGCGTGAACCGCTGGGATGAAAAAGGAAAAAATAATCCCCAACGCGACCATATACGGAATGATGATCGAGACGATCAATGTATTGCGCACGGCGAAGAGCAACTTGGAGCGATCGAGCGGCGCAACGAAAAATATCCATGCCGCTTTGTAATTCTCGCTCTGCGAAACCGCTTGCATCACGACGAGCGGCATGAGCAACGCGAATAAATAGAGAAACTGCCCGCCGATGATCGTCTTGAAATCCCCGGTAAATGGATCGCGAATCCCGCCCTGAACGATAGATAAAATAAGATAGAGAATGGTGATTGGCAACGTCGCCAATATAGACATGCGGAATTTCTGGTCGTACTTAAATTGCGCGCGCAGTAGCATGAAGACGGCGCGTGCTTCATGCGAACGCGCGAATTGCATGAATAGCCGAAAGACGGCCGAATCGCGCTTTCGCTTCGATTGCTTCGTACTATAGACGGAGGAAAGCGCCAGTTCGCTCACTTCTCCCACGTAATTTTTTCCTAACAGCATGTGCGACGCCCAGGCCAGCGCTGCCAGAAATAGAATCGATACGATCGCAAGTGTTATTTGTAGTCCTTCGAGTGGGGGCGCCGCAAGCCCCGCGAGCGCTCCGTACCAGACGACGGGAATGATCGCCAGAAATGGTTTGGCTGAGAGCGTCCACAAGCTAAGATCGAGATTGCGTTCGACCCGGGGAAGAATGACGAAACTGAATGACGTGACGAACGATCCAATAAATTGTACGTAGCCGATGGTCTTTGCGAGGGTCTGTTGCGGAAGTTTTTTTAAGACCAATCCGTACAGCACGATGACAGCCATCGCGGCGCTTGCATTTGAAATGAGCGCAGTTACGAAGAACCATATCGACTGTGCAATGCTGCCTCCTAACCACAAAGGGAACGCGATACACGGCCCAAGAACAAAGAGCAGTGTGATCGTCCAGGTATAAGCCAGCAGGACTGTGAGGCGCGAAAGAAAAAATGTTTCGCTTGAGATCGGCATCGGCGCGACCATCTGCGTTTCATCCGGCGATAAAAATCCCGATCCGAACGAGAGGAAAATATTACTGGCCGTGATGAACGCAAGAAAAAGCAGATCGAGACTCGCCGCCACGACGAACGCCGGGCCTGCAATGTTTCCTTTGAAAAGCCGGACTGTGACAGCGCCCGCGCCCAAATAAAGGAGCATCGTCCAGATCGCCCATCCGCGTTTCATCTTACGTCTGCGCCCGAAGGAACGCGTGCTCGCCTGCCGCCACTCACTTTTTAAAGCAAATCGCGTAAGTGCCCGGACTTGTCGAACGTCGATATTCTGAACCATTATTCTATCGTGACGAGTGCAAATATCCGTTCGTTTATTCTTGCGATAGAGCGCGAATAACTTCTTCGGACGATCGCTCGATGTCCGCGCCACCCGTCAGCCGGTTGAACGCGCGTTCGAGCGAAAGCTCGCCCGATTCTTCGAGGAGTTCCTGCGGCGTGCCGATTGCGACGAGCTTGCCGTGCGTCATAATCGCGATGCGGTCGCAGAGCCGTTCGACGACATCGAGCACGTGCGAGCAAAAGAAGATCGTCTTTCCACTTTCGTGCGCGAATTTACGGACGACCTCTTTAATAATCAGCGCAGCGTTCGCATCCAGCCCCGAAAGCGGTTCGTCCAGAATCAGCACGTCCGGGTTGTGTACGAGCGCGGAAATAATAAGGACTTTCTGCTTCATGCCTTTCGAAAATTCGCCGAGCAATTTTTTTCGGTCGTCCTTGCCCAGATCGAAGAGCGCGAAGAGTTCGTCGCGCTGGGTGTGAAGTTTCTCGCGTTCCATGTGCCGAAGCTCGCCGACGAGATCGAGGTATTCGTCTGCCGTAAGGCTTTCGTACAGTGTTGCATTCTCCGGCACGTAGCCAATGCGCTGCTTTACTTCCAGTGGTTGCTCGGTAACATCGAACCCTGCAATGCGGACAGCGCCCGTCGTCGGTTTTGAAAGACCCGTCAGGACTTTCACCGTGGAAGATTTTCCCGCGCCGTTGGGTCCGAGCAGCGCGAAGATTTCTCCGGTTGCGATGGAAAGTGAAAGATCGTCGACGGCGAGCGTCTCGCCATAGCGTTTGCTGAGGTGCAAAATTTCAATCATAACGTTAAGGCATCCGTATGCGCACGCTAAGCGGCGAAGGATTTAGTTGGATGGTATTGTATTCGAGCGTTAATCGGTTGCTTCCGGCCAAAGCTTCGATATGCTGGGGAATCGTCATGCCACTCACGAGCGCCGGCTCGCTATATCGAATGGTCGCAATCGGCGGTTGCTTCGAGTGTATCGGATCGAACGAAGCGTCGTTCCATCGGCGGTAGCGGACAAGTGTTACGTGTGAAGGATAATTCGAATGGTCGCCCACTCCGCTCGATGCGAGATTGCTATCGAGATTTCCTTCGAGGTCGAGAGCTTCCGTCGCATGTTGTTCGCCTCGATGAATGACGAGTGTATATTGCTCGCCGTTGGAAAACAACTCGAGTGAATCGGAGGGGTCGAACCGGTCGCCGTTCGGTGCGAGTCCATACGCCAGGTCGCTCATCATACTAAGCGAAATGCCATTGAGGTGTGTCAGGTCTTCGAGCGAATGCATGTCCGTTTGTCCTGCCATCGTTTGGCCGTGAAGAATATCGTAGAAGCGATATTGCTCGGGCGAGGCAAGGAAGCGCGCGACTTTAATTCCGAATGGCCCGGTCACTTCAACGCTCATCGAGTCGATGCGATCGTGGGAGATCGGGTCGATCCGCTTGTCCTTCAATGTAAAACCGCCGGAGTTCGATTCTCCGTTTTGATCGACCGTAATATCGCCGGTTACGCCGAGGCTATGCGCTTCGAGTGAACGGGCTGTAAGCCATGCGCGAATCCGGTCGATACGGGCCGCACTCCTATCGATCGTTACGTTCCGGGTTGTGGTTGTTTTTTGAGGTCCGGCGCAACCGGCGAGTAACATGCTACCGCCCAGCGCGCTGGCTACCAGCAAGGGTGCCAGAAAAGCTAAAGAAAAAACAGATTTATATCCAGGTTTCAAGATCATTCGCGCATATTACGACAAAGTTAGGAGAAAAGTAACACAGTATGACCGCTATACAGTCCATTATCCTGTTGTATGCTGAAGCAAGCAGTGAAAAATGTTTCATGCATACGATAAAAAATAAAATAATCATATTCAAATCCTGCTTTAAATCGAATAGGACCCAATTTAAAAATTAAAGGGGTGCCATATAGGAAAGCTGGCATTCGGTTGGACATAATGCTATTCCGTGCGGATATTTGAAGCGTTTAGTGAACACCACACTCGACGATCGAATAATAACAGATTATAATTGCCATTGGAAGAACTATATAAGTAAGAACTAATGCTCGCGTAATCACTCGAAAATCTCTATTCGCCATTTTTGTATCGCTTGGTTGGCGCTATGCTCTTGAATGCCAGACGCATCGTCGACGATGCATTCGCCGCCAACCATGATTGCCATACTAATCATCACCAATAAATCGAACCACCATATAACATGAAGTCGATGAATCGAATCCTCAGCGCCGGAGCTCTTGTCATTGTTTTGCTTGCCGCTCAAGCCGGGGTTGGCCATGCCCAATTTTCACAGCCCGTCGTAGTGCTGAAAGGCACCGTTCGTGCGGAAGAAAGCGCAAAGCCGACCTCGGTGAAAGTAAGCATTCGCGAAGCCGGCGATACGGCCCGCGAAATCACCAGCAGCACGTCGAACTCGGAGACGGGAAAATATCTCGTTATCCTGAAACCCGGAAAAAAATACTGGGTGCATCTCGAAGGCGACACGATCATGACGAAGGACGTAATGCTCGAAACACCTGCCATCGATAACACGCGGCAAATCGAG
>DASZLH010000080.1:0-13814 GCA_035552495.1 Kapaibacterium sp. (SeqCode)
ACAAAGGAGAAGGCTTATGCAAGTTGGAAACGAAAATTTCGAGATTCTGGTACGCCGACAGGGAGAAGCAGTTTATTCAGCATTCTGTCCACAACTTGAACTGATCGTGCGCGGTACGGCGCATCAACAAGTAGAGGAGAAAATGAAGCAACTTATTTTAGAGCACGTGGCTAAACGTGACCAGGCGAAGTCAGAACCTGATGCTAATAATAACGCTAAGCAGTGATTGCGTCCCATCGCTCAAATTCTTTCGCATTCCTTTTGTCATTATTCCTCTCCTGCTCAGATCTTGCAAACTCTTGTAACGGTCCGAAATGAAGACCGCAAAACTTCCCACTATATTTACATCTCCGGTCTATGGTACGGTTGCACTTTCGCTTCCGTTCAAATTTTATTCGGGAGGCGCGGAAGGGCTGACATATCTCATCCCGGAGGAATTGCTAGATAGGGCAAAGCCGGGAGTTCGTGTGCTGGTCCCACTGGGCAAACGAGAAAAAACGGGAGTGCTCGTCTCTGTTCAATCGGAACCTCCTCAGAGTTCAATAAAAACACGCCCCATCATCGACGTGCTCGACGCAGAACCCGTCTTTGACGATGATTTTTTACAATGGGCCAAGTGGATTGCCACTTATTATTTAACCTCCTGGGGAGAAGTACTTGCTGCCGCGCTTCCCGAAGGACTTAAGCCAGAAACCAAAAGTCGCGTAACCCTCATCGGCGATTTAGCGAATCATGCACTTGCCGATTTAAGATCTCGAGCGCCTCGAAAAGCTATTTTACTTGAAGCAATTGCCGCGCATTCTGGTGGAGTTTCGATCGATCGGCTCTCAAAAGAAATTACTTCCAAGAGTCTTTATTCCACACTTCATGCGCTAGAGTCGGAGCAATATATTCGCATCGAACGTCTGCTCTCTCGTCATGCCACGATTAAGAAAGAGACAATCGTGGAGCTTGCCCCGCAATTTTCTATGGGGTCCGATGCACTTTTGATAGCATTGACCGATCTCGAGAAGCACGCTCCGCGGCAAGCGAACATTTTGCTTGCGATCGTCCAGCAGATGCATATCGCGCCGGACGAGCCGCTGACGCTGCCCTTGTTGCTGAAGAAGGCCGGAGCGACTCGGTCCACGTTCCAATCATTGATAGAGAAAGAATACATTGCTGCCGCTTATCGAGAAAAACAATCGACCATGTCCTCATTTGCAAGGTTACCCGAAGCATCGAGCGAAGAGGACATTACGAAAATCACGCTGACCAACGAACAGGGAGCCGCTGTCGAAACAATCGCAAAAGCGCTCCAACAGAAGGAGACAAAGACTTTTCTTCTTCATGGCATAACCGGTTCCGGCAAAACAGAAGTCTATATTTCGCTTGCACGTCAGGTACTCGAACAACAGCGTGGTGTGCTGATACTCGTGCCCGAGATTGCGCTGACGCCACAACTCATCGAGCGATTTAAACGAAGGCTTAGCATGGAATCGGACGATTCGATTGCCGTGCTGCATTCGCGGATGTCGATGAACGAGCGCTATGCCGCCTGGCACGCGCTGGCAAATGGTCGAATGAAAATTGCTATCGGAGCTCGAAGTGCAGTCTTTGCTCCTATACGAGACCTACAGCTTATTATTGTCGATGAAGAGCATGAAGCGACATATAAGCAATACGATAAAACACCTCGGTATAATGCACGCGATATGGCGATTGTCCGTGCTTCGATGCTCGGGGCCGTTTGCGTCCTTGGCAGTGCAACGCCAAGCGTTGAATCGTATTTTAACGCTCGGGAAGGCAAGTACACACTGATCGAACTAACGCAACGCGCGAAGCGAGCGCAATTGCCGTCGGTTAAAATTGTCGATCTTCGCACGGCGGAGAACCGCCGGGATTTTGCAAAAGCAAAGACGGCGCTCACTCCCGCATTGCGAGCTGCAATGGAAAAACGGATGGAGCGCCAGGAAGGTATTGTGCTCTTTCAGAATCGTCGCGGGTTTTCCACTTACCTCGAATGTATTGCATGTGGCACGCCCGAGATGTGTCCCAACTGCTCGGTCACGCTGACGTATCATCGCGCAAAAAATCAGATGCGCTGCCATTATTGCGGCTTCGTTGCGCAAAAACGTACGACCTGCTCGACCTGTGGAAGCGATGCGCTCCGATTAGGCGGGATGGGTACACAACGCGTGGAAGACGACATTCTCAAAGCTTTCCCAAACGCGAGAATACTGCGCATGGACCTCGATACCACCTCGAAAAAAGGAGCGTATCATAAAATCCTTTCGACTTTCGCAGCCGGTGATGCGGATATATTGCTCGGCACACAGATGGTCGCAAAGGGACTCGATTTTCCGCGCGTGACATTAGTCGGTGTAATCAGTGCCGACACGAGCCTTTGTCTGCCTGATTTTCGAGCATCCGAACGGACGTTTCAATTGCTTACGCAAGTTTCCGGGCGGGCGGGGCGAAGCCTTGAACCGGGCGAAGTGCTCGTGCAAACATTGCAGCCGGCACATCCGGCGATAGAACTCGCAGTCGCACACGATTATAAAAATTTCTTCCAACAGGAGTTGGCGGACCGTGCGCGGCTCACCTATCCACCCTACAGTCGTCTTATCCTCATTGAATTTCGCGGACTGCACGAGCGGGCAGTCGAAGAACGCGCACATGCGTTTGCCTCACTATTTCCGGAGCGATCCTCATTTTACGAACGCATTGGCCCCACTCCTCCGGTCATTGCAAAACTGCGCAATGAATTTCGATGGCATCTACTCATTAAAGACTTCAAAAAACACGATCCCAACGGCGATAAAATACGCCGCCTTATCATGGGTGCGCTCGAACAATATCAGAAACGATTCGCCTCACCTGCCGTAAAAATAACTGTGGATGTGGATGTACAGGGAGTAACTTAAGCAATTGCCTCAGTGCTATCTACGAAATAAGCACGTTCAACACTTAATTCAACTTTCAAAAAAGTCTTTAAAATAAAAACCGCAGCGTGCCGAGAAAAGAAGACAGCGCTGCGGAGCTCTTGTTTTGTTTGCCCTAATAGGTCCACCAACCGTAGTTGATGAACCCCTCTCAGATAATAAGACGAAATTTCCTAATGAACGGTTTCCTGTTCCAATGGAAATTTTTAATTTTTTTTAATCTTGTTGAGAGAATAAATCCACCATGTTTTCCCTATTAATCTTTTATCACAGGCTAAAAATAAGACTATATTCCGAACTTTGACCCAATTCCAGCAGGTTTACCTTATGTATTGCATTCTTGCTAATTAAAGAGCAAGATACTTTTTCTCCACAATGGAGCAAGCTAATCCGAACGAGGAGCATAGTAAAAATACTGGAGGCCAGCCGAATACGAGCGATCGTACTTCGGCTAACAACTCTTCGTCCCGGATAAACGAACATGATGCCACTACGCCACTAGTCGTAAAAAAGAAGACGATCAAACAGCGGGTGCTTAGCATCGCGTTGTGGCTATTGCTCATTGTATTTGTCCTCGGTATTTCCGGACTCATCTTTACTCAGTTACCGATCTTTCGAAGATTGATTGTTAACGAACTGGTTAGCACCGTCGAATCCAGCACGAATGGAACACTCGTGATTAAAGATGTCGAAGGAAATATTTTGAACGGCTTTGTCATGAACGACGTGAGCCTGAAACTGCGAACTGGCACCAAGTATGATTCTGTTGCGATACTTCATGCCGATCGCATTCTTGCCGATTACTCGCTCATTCGGTGGCTTCGCAAAAACGAAATCGGCATCACGAATATGGTCATCGAACGGCCGGTTATTCGACTGTTGAAATTTGCCGGGGATACAGTATGGAATTATAATCTGCTTTTTAAACCGGTAGCGACGGCTCCCAAAGCTCCGCCAAAGCCCTTTACACAACTAGTCGATCTTACGAGTTTGCGCATTCAGGATGGCAGCGTGATCGTGCGTAATTACAATTACCCGGCACGTCCAACACCAACGGTTGGTGCCATAGCGCAAGTCAAGGAGCAGGAGATCGATTGGTCCGACGCTCAGGTGGAAGGGCTCGATCTCGATAGCCGGTTGTATGCCAATGGCTCGGCGGCGCAGTCGGTTAAAGTCAATCATCTTCGTTTTACGGAAAAGCAAAGCGGCTTCTTCGTTCAGCACCTGGAGTTTGCCGGATATATCGATAGCATTCAAGCGCGCATAGACAATGCAAAGATCACGACGGGGCATTCTAATCTCGCGTTTTCCGTCGAAGCCGAACCGCCTTCGATTATTAAAACCGGGCTGCTGCGATCGATGGAGCATGCGAATGTTGCGCTCACCTTGAAAGGGCCAACGATAAGCACATACGAACTAAAGCAATTCCTTCCCAAGCCGTTGGGATTTTTGAACGGCTCTCCTGGCATCGATCTCGAAACGCACGGCGAGTTCGGACATTTACATATCGACCGGCTTGCGCTCGATTTTAATCAGCGAGGTAACATTCGAATTTCGGGCGATCTCCACAATCTGCATCAGCCCGATTCGTTGCGAATGGACGTGGCGGTCACAGCGCAAGGTCTTTCGAATGCAACGCTCGCCGATTACGTGCCGGGCCTGCATTTGCCGGACCTTAGCCGTTTCGGAACGATTGGAATTTCCAGTCTGACTTATACGGGCATTCCTCTAAATTTTCATACGGTATTCAATGCCCGTTCGACGGGAGCCGGAAACGCTTCGGGTGACGTCGCGCTCGATCTTCGAAATCATCATATTGTTTATCGCGCGGGACTCAAGACCCAGGAGTTCAATATTGCGGCTCTTGTGAAGGGTCCTCAATGGGAAAGCAGCATTAGTGCCGATGCCCAAGTTGTGGGTACCGGGACTAATTGGAAAACACTTAATACTAACCTTACACTCAAAGCGACCGGACCTTCGACATTTCAAAAATATCGCGTCACGAACCTCGATCTTGCCGGCTCGATGAAACAAGGCAAAGCAACCGTGGAACATTTAGTCGGTGCAATGGAAGGAGGCCCGGAAGTGAATGTCCATTCCGGATCGATTGACCTTGTCGCACAAACGCTCCCGTTTACATTCAATGGCTCCATCAACGATCTTCCTCTTTCGGAAATATTTAGCAGCGCATCGAAAAACCCGGCGAGGACCGATATTACTGCAAATGTTAGCGGTATCGCAAAGAACTTCGAAGACCTGACCGGTACCGTTCATGCACGCCTGTTCGATCTCGAATATCAGGGACATTCAATGCAGGACGTCACCGCGGATGCCACGCTTGCGCCAGGCCGCAGTGGCGACAATAAGTTGGCCTTGCAGAGTGAAATAGCCGATGTAACTATCGAGCATCGCTTCCGGGTTGGCGATCTCATTCATACGGTGCCCGAACATATCAACGCACTTGTGACCGCGATCGCCAAACGGGATTTTCCGGAGCCCGGAATCATCACACCAATTGTTTCTCAATGTGCAGACTCGATCGACTTCGATTATTATTTCAAAATCAAAGATTTACGTTCGCTCGCCGATTTTTTCCCGCAAACATTTATTTTGGGCCAGGGCGTGATCTCGGGCTCGGTACATGGCTGCCCGGCCGGAGATATTAGTCTGACCATGGAAGGCGACACCCTGGGGTTCATTCTGCGAAACCGGACCGGGCAAACGCTCGATACCATGTTGGCGGAAAACAGTATTGATACATCGGCCCCCGCATTGGCGTTGGATACTACCATAATAAATGATTCGGTACGTAATGTCACTATACATATCGACAGCTCGACTATTGCTCGACAAAATTTGCTTCGCCACGATAGCACACTCACCTCTCCGCTTTCGCTGCCAAAATTTGGCGCCGGCGCGCCACGCATACATGTCACTCCTTCCGCGACATTTCGGCTCGTGGCGAATAATATCTCTACCGAGCCACACCAAGTGCTCGGTCATTTGGATGCTACGCTCGATTTCCTTGCCGATTCCGTTATCCGCCTCGGTTCGGCGCTCTTCTATCACCCAAAAGTCGGCTTGATCTATAAAGATCAGAGACTCGACTACGACTTGGCAACGGTGTATAACGATGTACTCGGTTTTCGAATTAAAGGGAATGCTCGTTTCCCGAATGGCGATCTCGATCTCGCCATTGACACAGTGAGCGGTGATTATCTCAATCCGAATCTTCCTCTGGATGCCCCGCATCGAGACTATAAGTGGTTCAATGATGGAACGAGTCATGTCCTCATTGCAAAGAATGGCGCCATCGATATCGACACTCTGACGCTCATCCATCCACTGAGGCGCGGTTACGATCCGAATTATGCATTTGCCCATCGGCTCAGTCTCGGAGGACATTTGCAGGGTGACTCCGTGCGGGCCTGGGCACGCGTGGCACCATTCGATCTTAAGTCATTAGAAACCCTCCCCATGAAGCCCACTGCGAAGACGCTCGATTTCGCTCAATTCGACGGCACTATTCGCAATTTATCCCTGGACCTGAACGGCACAATGGAACGGCCAGAAATTGCTCTAAATTTCTTTGCAGATAGTTTGAAATATGGAGTTGAGGAAATCAAACTCGATTCCATTGCTGCGAATTTCTCCTATCACGATCAGGCCTTGCGAGGAATCATGACCATCCATTCTCCGCGTGTGGAAGCGGGTGGAAGCCCATCGGAGAATCTAACAACGATCGTAGCAGCTTCGAATACTTTGCGCGCACAAATCGACAGCATCCCGATGATTATTGCATTCAAGCATGGCCCGGATTATAGCGCGGATAGTGCTGCGGTACTGACACGCCCGCTTTCTGCGGGTGTCGATGCCATGAATTTCCCTATCGATCTCGCAACGCCGTTTATTCCGGCATTCAAAGATCTTAGCGGTTCCGGCGATATCGACTTCGATGTTACGGGAACGCAGCAGAATATTCACTACAGTGGATCGGCGGCCATCCGCAACGGTTTATTTCAACTTGCCGCTACTAACTTGCAATATTTGTTCGATGGTTCATTGACGTTTGCAAATAATGCCCTAAATTTGCAAAATATTACGATTAAGAATATTCCTGCCGACGATCCATACGGTTCGGCGCTTGTAACTGGGTTCTTCGATTTCGAAGGCTTTTCTATAACGAAATTCGATCTCGCGCTTCATAGCGATCGATTAATGGTCCTCTCGAATGAATCGCGCGGTCCGCTGCCGATAATTTATGGTCCCCTTACGATCAATACGGGTGGCTCCGACTTCCACTTCTATAATACATTTCATGACCCTGCAATTCGAGGCACCATCAACATTATGAGCGCCAAACTCACGATGCCTCAGTCCGGAAGTTCTACTCAATCGGTCAGTTCGGAAGGCATTGTCTATCGTACGCTGCCGAATGACTCAATGCTTGCAACGCAGGGGAAACATATAGACACGTTGCGCTTTAAATCTGCTCGTGCAGCGATTGGTTATGCGGTCAACGCCAGTTCGGTACGGATGACAGCCATCGACGATACGCTTTTTCCGAATAGCATGAAGAACGTATATTTGAATGACGATGGCACGATTCGTAATACCGATTCATCGACCGCTGCTTCCGAAACAGCAGCCACAACATCTTCCAGTTTTACGGACCGCCTCCGCATGGACGTGCAAGCACGAATTGAAGGTGATACATGGATCAATATTCCATTCAATGGCCTATTCGGTATTTTGGGGGCGCAACTCAACGCGGAGCTACGCAGCGATGGCCCTCTCACGATCGAACGCGGACCGGATCTTATATCGCACGTGACGGGCGCGATCGATCTTACACCAAACTCTACATTCCGGTTCTATCAGACCTTCAACATTACTTCGGGTAAAATTTCCTTCATCGACAACTTCAATAACCCTGAACTTAATATCGTCGCCGAATATATCGGCCCGGATCAGGTTACTCATAATCAGATGAAGTTAGAGATGAATGTGACCGGTACAAAAAACAGCCCCCTACTTATTGCGCACATTTATTCTCAGTCGGCGGGTGGAACATGGGATTTGGTACAAGAGAGCAATACCGAGGCACAGTCCGATGTTATTTATTTTCTGGCTTCCGGAGGGTTTCTCAAACGCGAATTGCCGGAAGCTAATCAAGGACAATTTTTGGCGAATGCCTATCAAAGTTTCGGTACCCAAGTCGTTAGTTCGATGATCGGAAGCCTTTCGGGTTCGACCAGTTCCGCATTTGCAATCCGTTCGGCACAGCTATCCTTAGGAACGACGAACACGCTTGGGCTGACAGCAGCATATCAAAATATTACCCTCCACTATTCGACGGTAACGAACGACCCGCTTCAAGCCGATTATGTTATCGATGTGCCCATGAGCGAAGTGACCTCGGGTTGGGCCGCCCGCAACATGCTGGTTGAAATCCAGCTTCATCCCGGCGGGGGCGTGATTGTTCCCGGTTCCTTAGTTCAGCAGCCCTATTTTCTAACTAAATTTGTCTGGACCCCGATTCGCTTTTAGAATGCATGCTTGCTAAGAAATAAAACTAAAAATTACGATGATAAGACTAAATTTCGAACCTGATTTGAATTCACGAAACTATTCGGATTGACACTATGTCGCTTTAATAGCTGTGCTCAGTAAATGTGAATGCATTTTCCACGGCACAGCTTAGGTAATAGCACATACCGAAGCCTCCTTAAGGCCCGCTATGGTCTTCCGGATGAATAATCCGAGATTGTTGCGGGCCTATTTCTTTTGTAGGAAACAGCCTAAACAGGAATGCCGAAAATTTACTTTTGGGCCTCTTGCTCCAATTTTTCCAGTGCTTCCGAGATGATCGTTTCGACTTCCTCTTCGGAAAGCGTTCGCGGAACATAACGTGAACGTGCCAGATGTATGGCTTCCCCAAGCGAGTTAACTTCTCCTCGAAGATAAAGCCATACGTGATATCCTAATCGGTTCCGATCGTTCACTTCGACCGTCGGTATTTCCTCGACCGCTGCATACGCAATGCGCGCGAGTTCGTTATCGTGTGGCTTCGAAATATGTAGTGACATTATCGTTGAATAGAAACAGGGACCGAAAAATTTTTGCCCGATGCGGTCCGAACGGCAAGTCGATATGTCCCGGAAGCGATCCCATCCAGACTGAGAGACCCGTTCATATTCATTCGAATCCATTCGCGCACTTGCTGACCCGCTTCTGTATATAGCAGTAAATGTATTTCACCGGCGATTGGGCTTTGAAACGAATAAAGCAATTCGCCCGAGCGATCGGGATTGGGGTAAACATGAAATGTTTTATCCTGAAGACTTTCTATCGGCACACTCGATTGTGATTGTTCCGTGATCTTCGCTGTCCTGATGAGTAGCAGCCCCTCGGGATCGAGCTTAACGGTGTCCGGCTCAAAGCCAAGTTGAATGGTGGTGCTGCTCGTTTGTGTCGAATCCATCCAAATCACTTTATCGGCCGATTGCCCATTCTTCAGTGCAAAATGAATAAGAATGGGGGCGCGAAAATAGGATTTCGCCAATGTATCCAATCGCTGACGAAATGTGAGGATCGCACCGTTCGGTATTTTCATCCATGTCACCGTATCCTGCGGATAGCCTCGGCCAAAAACCCATTCGTTAAAAAACCAGGATAAATTCTGGCCGCTCACCTGCTCGAACGCCGCTTCGAGATCGGCACTGGTTGCCGTAGCATACGCATGTTGATTGCCATAATATCGAACACTGGTAAAGAAAATTGAATCGCCCAAATATTGGCGGAGCATTCCCAGCACCGCCGCGCCTTTTTGATAAATCGTCTCGTACGGGTAGTTTGAATTATGATGATCGACGGTCGGCGCACCGAAGAGTGGCAATACGCTCGTTTTTGCGCCCGCTATATTGCTATGCTGACGTGTAAGATACGCTGCGCGTCCGAACAAATGTTCGAGCGAAAGCGACTCGCAGAACCTCGCAAATCCTTCGTTGAGCCATGCATCGTCGAATGTTTTGCAAGTCACCCGATCGCCCCACCACATGTGGGAAAGCTCGTGAATGGCCACTGTGCTGTTATCCGAAACGTCTGTTGCAGGATTGCCACCGAGGACGCGCTTATCCAGCGAAATCATAGTCTGGTGTTCCATCGAACCGAACGGTGTCACGACATAGCCGACTTTCTCGAATGGGTAAGGCGCGAAAAGAGAATCGTAAAAATGAAGTATCTCCGCAACACGACCGGTCATCTCTGCTGCCACCAGCAAACTATCGCGTCCCAGCGAATACACTTCAAATGGCTTCCCAAGCTGGTTAGTAATTGTCTGTTCTGTAAAGGGCCCGGTAGCAAACGTTAAAAGATACGTTGCAATCGGATAGGCTTCATGCCAGTGCATTGTCCGCCAGCCATTGGAAGTAGTGCTGCTAATGAGCAGCCCGTTCGATGCCGTGATGTCGCCATCATGGCAGATGAATGTAAGATCGACGGAATCGGCCTTATCATCGGGCAAATCGTAGCAGGGCAGCCAGTGACGCGTGCATCCCGTGTAGGGCGCATAAAAGCCGACTCCCATCGCGAACATCATCGAGTCCTCGTCCGTCACGCCACCCCAAGGGAGCGAACCATATTGTTCGGGCGTGCCGCGCCCATGATAGAACGTTGTAACCGTAAATATCTGATTCGCAGGAATGGAGTTAACCAAAAGATGATAAGCACCGGAAGCAGTATCGATCGATCCGAAACTAATCTCCCGCGACAGATTGACGCGCACGCTATCGATGGTAAGATATTTTGCATGCTGGAGAATATCGGTGAGGTCAGATGTTGCTCGCGCCATCATAGTGACTCGCCCCCAAAGTGAGTCCGTCTGGCGATCTAACTTAACAGTCGCATTGTAGGCTATGACATCATAGCCTTTATCTGGAATTTGAGCAAACGAATGAACAGGCGCGCTGAAAAGAAGTGTCAGACACACCATTCGAAGGCTAAAATGCACTATTCGCTTTTTCTTCATTCGAATTGCAGAACTGAGAAGCAGGTTTAAGAAGTTCTGACAAGAGCGCCCTCTTTTAAGAGCGCTTGACAAAATGTCAGAAATTACTCCATCCCACTCCCTCGCGACCGTTCGACCGGAAATACAGTTGCCGCGCAATATGACCGTGCCGCTGCCCGACCATATTATTGCGGCCAGCGAAGAAATGCGCGAGTTGGTCTCCATCGTTCGCGCGGTTGCGCCCACCTCTATTACCGTCTTGCTTATCGGCGAGAGCGGGACCGGCAAAGAAGTCTTCGCTGAACTCATTCACAACCTGAGTGAACGTAAAGGACCGTTTGTAACTGTTAACTGCGGCGCGATACCGGAAGGGCTGATCGAATCCGAATTATTCGGACATGAGAAAGGCTCGTTTACCGGAGCCGTCGGTCAGCGCAAAGGATTTTTCGAAGCTGCGCAGGGTGGTACACTCTTTCTCGATGAGATCGGCGAAATGCCATTACACTTACAAGTGAAATTGCTCCGAGTGCTCGAAACGGGAAAGTTTACTCGTGTCGGTTCCACTACCCAGATTACGACGGACGCGCGTATCCTTGCTGCCACGAACCGCGATCTTGAACTCGATGTGCGTGCCGGCACATTTCGCTCCGATCTTTACTACCGGCTCCGTGCGGTCATGCTGCGGATTCCCCCGCTTCGAAACCGGCGCGAAGATATTCCATTTCTGATCGAGTCGATGCTCGAAGAGTTCGTCAAGAAGCACCATATTGTCGGAGCCGATGGAAAGCCGCAAATGCCGCAGCTTGCGCCCGAGGCAATCGAGTTGCTTATCCATCACGAATGGCGAGGAAATATCCGCGAACTTCGAAATACTCTCGAGCAAATAGTGGTATTGGTCTGCTCGGTCCAACGCGATCGGAAACGGTGTACGATTGCTCGCCGCGATGTCGAGCGCGCGTTAACGAACGAAACGAGCAATGGCTGGGACGGCAACATTCCGTACGGGCGTCCATTGCCTGCACCTTCCAATACGGCGCCGAAAAGCCAAACCGAACGAGAATTAATTTACCGCGCCCTGATCGAATTGCGCGGAGAGATCTCGGAAATCAAAGCAATGCTGAATGAACGAGGTCGGGATTCCGGGGTCCGGGATCCGAAAAGTAATCAATTTTTTGGGGAGCAGAACCCAGAATCTGGACCCTTATTGGCTCTGCCTCCTTCAAGCTACAGGCCGTTCGCAAATGGACACTCGGATGAACATGCTATTCGACCGTTAGAAGACTTAGAAACTGAAGCTATAGTAAACGCCCTTCGCTATTATCATGGGAACCGCCGTCACGCAGCGAACGCGCTCGGCATTAGTGAACGAACACTATACCGAAAAATGAAAGAAAAAGGACTCGAAGAAAGAATGAAGGTTGAAGGATGAAGAGAATTACGAATTACGAATTACGAATTACAAAAAAAAATGACCATAGAAGATTTTTCCAAAGAGAATTATTTTCAATTCGTAATTTATTTTTTTTACTGACGTTAGCAGTTCTTTCGGGCTGCTATTCGTTTACCGGCGCGAGCCTTCCGTCGTATCTGCATACGATTGCGATACCTTTGGTGGAGGATAATTCGGGGTTCGGACAACCTGATGTCCGTCAAAATTTGACGGACAATCTCATTCAAAAGTTTACAAACGAAGGCTCGCTTCGCGTTGCCAATGTTTCGAATGCAGACGCCGTCCTTGAAGTCTCGATCCCGAGCAATGGCATTCTCGACGAGTCGGTCAGCGTGCGCCCCGGAGATCAGACTACCACTAAGCGCGTAACACTGCACGTTCACGCGATCTATCGGGACCAGAAAAAACAGAAGCTGTTTTGGGAAAATGATTTTACGCAGTCTTCCGATTATCCGATTTCTCAAAACCTTGCAGGTCTTCGGACGGCGTTGCACGATGCGGAGGATAAACTCTCGGAAACGCTGCTTATCGCGGCAATCTCGAATTGGTAAGATTAAGTCAGAATGTCCCTCACTGCACTTACGAAGGTAGCAACGTCTTCTTCCGAAGTATAAATGTGTACGCTAAAGCGGTTCGCATCGAGTGCCGACTCGTGTACAATGCGCGTACGAATTTTGTGTTTCGACATGAGGGTATCCCAAAAGGTATCGCAGTTCATATTTTGCAGCTTGATCGTCGTTAGACCGGTAACGGAGGTGGGAGGGGTCAGAAACTGAAATCGCCCATTGTTAAGGCCGGTTAATCCGCTTCGAAGCTGAGTAGTGAGATAAGCGACCCGTTGTTCTATTTTATCGAAACCGATCTTTTCCATAAATTCGATTGCCGTATGGAGTCCATCGAAGAGCGCAAAATTTTGCGTCGCAAAATCATAGCGCGAGGCTGTATCGAGAAAATCGAGGTTGCCCTGATAGTCCCAATGCTTATCGGCTTCGGCGCCGCTCCACGTTGGAATGACATGCTGCATAAAGTCCGAAGCAATATAGAGGAAGCCGATTCCTTTTGGCCCGCATAGCCATTTATGCCCGCATGATGCATACGCGTGAACGCCGAGTGCTTTGACATCGACTTGCATCATGCCCGGCGGATGCGCGCCATCGGCGATCATCCAGATATTCTTTGCGCGGGCAAGGGCCGCAATGCGTGCAATGGGAAGCACTTGACCAGTCGTACAGGTAACGTGCGGCACACAGATTGCGCGCGTGTGCGGGGTAATCGCATCGCTAAATCGCTGCAACACATCGTCATCGTTAGGAACGAGGGTTACAAACTTAATCGAAATTCCATCGCGCTTCTTGCGCGCGAGCCACGGGACCGCATTGCCGGCATGTTCCTGATCGGTCAGGATCACTTCGTCTCCGGCTTTTAGGTCGAT
>DASZLH010000081.1:0-13172 GCA_035552495.1 Kapaibacterium sp. (SeqCode)
TTTTGCAGCGCGTAATAAAATTGGGCGGGCTGCTCGGCAAGCTCGGGACCGGCATCGATCGTATCGCCCGCAAGCATGCGAAGCTCCGCCCGGTCGATACGGACGAGGCTTTCGTACATCACCGTGTTCGCCAGACTTCGGTCAGCGTTTTGTTCGAGGTTCGCACTCGTCACATCCGCCAGCGACGCGAACGAATAGATCGCATAGCCGCCCAGCCCCACCAATAGCAGGAGGATCAGCAGAAACCCGGCAAAGACGCGTGCCCGCAGCGTTGTGAACATATCGCAAGCTCAACGGAGCGCGGAGAGGAATTCGTTTCGCGTTATGTGCGCGATAAAGACTAAGCTGTGGGATAAAAATGTCCGTCCGAAATGTTGACGGTATCAAAAGTATGGGACCTTCGAGAGCCTTAACACTACAATACTACACGGCGAAAAATGGAAAGGACTACTATCGAGAGTTTCTCGACACGCTCGATGGCCAAACCAGCACGAAAGTTCAGGCACAAGTTACCAAACTTGCGGTCGGGATTGGAAACGTCAAAACGCTTGCGAATAAATTATGGGAATTGAAGATCGATTTGGGACCGGGATATCGCATCTTTTTTACCCGCCGGGGAAATGAAATCGTTCTCGTGCTGGCGGGGTCCGATAAGAGTGAGCAAGCGAGAATCATACGTTTAGCGAGACGGTTGCTAATAGAGATCGAAGAAATAGAAAGAGAGAAAAAATAACATGCCTTTCAAATCTCACGAGGAGTTTATGCGCGAATACCTTGCCGATCCGGAAATGGCTGCGGCGTACCTCAATGCGTGCATCGAGGATGGAAACCCATGGTTGATTGCCGATGCTTTCAAAACCGTCGAGGCCATCCACGGCCCGCGTACGCATTTTCGTATGACGTTCGACCGCCAGCCTGTTCGCACACGGCGAACGGCCCAAAAAGCTCGCCGCACACCTGCAAAGCGAACGCGAAAGGTAGCAGCATAATGTGCCCGCAGCCAGCGCGGGGAGGCCGGGATTAAGCAGAGTAAGGTAGAAGTACGTTACCCTTGTAATCGAGATGGGATATTATTCGTATAAAAAGCTTATTGTGTTTTTGCGGCAGTATTGATGTAACCCTCGTCATCATAAAATTCCATATTGCTATCTTTGCTAATTATGAAGTAATCCTCTGGGTGTCCATCTTTTTCATAAAACCTCGTTAACCCATGAACTTTCCTTTTTATAAGTTCCGCGTCATCCTTGCTGCTTGGTGCGCTGCTCCCTGGATTCGTTATACCTTGTTCGAATATCCGTCTCTCATAGGTCTTGCCGCCTTTTTCGAATATGACATAAGTTGATGAAGGGTAAAAATCCTCATGCCATTTCCCGATAACTTTGCCATCAATATTTTGTTTCGCGGCGAGAGCGGCTTTGTTTTGCTCATCCTCGGTAGAGCCATTTATCGTAATTTTCAAATCAGGCTCAAACAATGCTATTGCCCATGGCAAATCACCACTATTCATTCCCTTCAGACGAAAACCGATTGCGAAATCTTTATAATTAACATGAAGTGATGTTGCAAGCGATGTGAGTTCGTCTTTTGTGATTTTCTTGCTTAATTCAACTCCCACCCATCGTGGATTAAGCCCTTTATTATATTCTCCGGTAATTTGATAAGAATAATCCGGCGTTGAATTGGTTCCCGAAGCGGGCGAAGGTGGTTTTGAGGCCACTGCGGTAGTGTCAGGCTTGCCTTGCGACTTATCACCCCCGCATCCAGCGAGAAGAATAATCAATAGAGATAGAATGGAGAGTATCTTCATAAGATGCATAGATGCAAAATACAAGCTTTTTGATTGATAACATTGAAAATGAATTCTCAGGTCCGGCTTCTCGCTTACCAGTAAACTGATTATAATTCCCCCCCCTCATGCTCCAATTATTGAGACGGGAGTGAGAAGCGTATTTTCCACTTCTCCCTCTTTTTTAGTTTTAAGAATCCTATAATGTCGCATTTGGATTATCCGCCGGACTCAGATAATTCAGTGGCGTCAGAATGAAGCCTCGCGGCCGCTCATAAAGCTGCTGCTCCTCCTCAAGAAAGTACGGGTCATTATACTTCTTCGCGATCGAATCTACCCAGTGCATGAGCACCATGAAGGGGTTATAGCCCGTATCTGGGCTGGCAACGGTCCTCCTGCCCTTACGAACTTTTAAGATTTTTCTATCCGGGAGCATCTGCATAATTTCGCGGACTGCAACCGTTAGCCGCATCGTTTCCCGGTGGTCCTCTATAAGGTTTCGATTCTCAAGTGTGTTGCCTATCCAGGAGCCGTTGGTATCTTCGATCGCATAACCAAGTGGATGCAATATGCCATCGGCTCCCCAAATTAAGGCAATCGAGTCACCGGTAATAGAACTTCGGGGCGAACCAGCATGGACCCAGCCTGGCGAACCAGGCCAAACCGTATCGCCGGCATGAGGAGCTTTGGTTTTAGGAGCGGGTTCATGGCTATTACTGGCACGTCCATTCGTGCTAATCAGGGTGAAAGTAAAAAAAGTAATTGCGATGAGGATTTTCATTTTATTAGCGAATAAATGATGCGTGTGAAGGGGAAGCATTCTTTTACAATGCCTCCCCTAAGTTCGCACGGATTAATGCACTGTATCCGGTTTGCCGAAGAATGATATGGGCGCGAGCGGCCCCTCGTCAGTAGCTCCGAATGGCTTTGCGGGTGGCGTAGCCAGCGTCCGTTTCCATCTGGGATAACCCCACTCATGCCATCGGCCAAGCGTGTCCTCATATCCATAAAATTGGAACAAGTCGCGTCCGGCAGAATCGGCAGTGGGTGGGAGGAATGGCATGTAGATTATCTTTGGGCTTGCACAGCCCGTTACGGCTAAGAGTAAAAAGATGATTTTTTTCATAGCTTGCCTCTTTGTCAATGTTTAGATTTTTTTTTTAAAAAGAGCGAGTAATATCGGCAGCATCGAAATGCCGTATGTTTGAAAGAGTAAGAATTATTGCTTCGTCAGCGAGACGAAGCGCGTCGCGTTACCCGATTCGAGCGCGGGTTTCGACCGGTGGAGAGAAAATTCAACCACACGGAGGCCAGGGCGCCATTGGTTCGGCGTTTAGAGATCGCTGTTTTCGATTGTGAGATCATACGGCCTCCTGTCTATTATTTAGAACACATGAAGTGTTTCTAATACCATTAACCTCAACGGTATGCCAAACTCGGTCCCAAAACAAAAGGGAGGCGGCTCCTTAGGGTGATAGTTTAAGGAAAATACGGATGATTGATGCTTTCGCATTTAGAAAAATTTATCAAGAAATAGCTCTGATGAGATTGCCGGTACCACACTGTTGGAAAAATCTTTTAAATTACTCGTAATGATATAGGTCGATTCGCTTTCCTCAGCGGCTACCGCGACAATGGCATCCTCGAAATCATTAAAGTTGGTAATGGATGCGCGTCGCAACATTTCGGCGCCGACTGGAATTACATCGAGAAATTCGAGAAGATATTTTACAGCCCAAATTGCCTCGTCCGGTCCCTTTTGTTTACGGAGAATATAATAAATCGTTGGAAGCCCGTGTGATGGAAGCATTCCCTTGAGTTTTCCATCTTTACATAAGGTTAGCAGTTCGAGACATGCCGCATATTCCCCACGCTCAAGAAACATATCGAGGATGACATTGAGATCAATCGTTACGGTCATTTCTTAGGTATTTTTCGGCAAGATATCGCATCCGAACTTCGTCGAGATCCGTATCCGGCGGCAATATTCCGACCATGGATTCCAGGACCGGATCGACTTTCCGTAACGTCATCCGTTTCAGACTTTGAATGAGACGGTCAATGACTGTGTCGACACTCAGATTATTCTCCTTTGCATACATTTGCACGAATTCCGCATCAGGCTGCGGTAATTCGATAGTCAGGTGTTGATGTCCGTTCATGGAAATTACAATCGTATGCCCAGGGAATTGGTTCAATAGATTTCTTTTAGTGACTTTTGATGAAGTATCCAATCCAAAACAAAAGGGACACGCCTCCTTAAGCATGCCCCTCAAATAAAGTAAAACCGGAAAATAATCAGCGCAATCCCGAATCCTTCTTTTCGCTGAAGACTTTCTTTTTCCTCGGCGCGCGGACGGGCCGTTTGCGGGCTGGCGTCTTCGGTTTTGCCGGTGTTTCTTCGACGACATCGGGATACGTATAGATGTCGTATTTATAATTGCGCAGCACCCATGTCTTCTCGTCGTGGCTGACGACGTAGTTCGGCAGCATCGGAATCTTGCCGCCTCCGCCGGGGGCGTCGATGACGTAGTAGGGGATTGCGAGGCCGGAAGTCCAGCCACGGAGCTTGTCCATAATATCGAGTCCGACCTTAACCGGGGTTCGGAAATGATTGGCGCCCTTGGTAATATCGGCCTGATATATATAGTAGGGCCGAACGCGCATTGCGAGCAATTTCTGCATCAGCTCTTTCACGACTTCGGCATTATCATTGACGCCTTTCATCAATACCATTTGGTTTCCGACCGGGCAGCCGGCATTCGCCAGCATTTCGCACGCTTGTTTTGCTTCCGGCGTGCACTCCCACGGATGATTGAAGTGCGTATTGACATAGATCGGATGATATTTTTTTATCATGTCGCATAGCTGCGGCGTGATACGCTGCGGCAGCACGCACGGGATCTTCGTTCCGAGGCGAATAATTTCGATGTGCGGAATTTCCCGCAGTCCCTTCAGGATTTTTTCGAGCATGAAGTCCGTCAGCGTGAGCGGATCGCCACCGGAAAGTATTACGTCGCGAACTTCCGGATGCGCTGCGATGTAGTCCAGACCCTGCTGAATGTACTTCATCGAGATCTTCGAGGAATCGCCGACTTTACGCTTGCGCGTACAGAAACGGCAGTACATCGAGCACTGGCTCGTCACGAGGAAGAGCACGCGGTCCGGGTAGCGGTGGGTAATACTCGGGACGGGCGACATGGCGTCCTCATTAAGAGGATCGTCTGGCGCATCCAAATCCGCCAGTTCGATCTCGTCGGGCACGCATTGCAGCCAGATAGGATCGCCTTTATGGCGAATAAGCGAGAGATAGTAAGGATTTACGCGAGTTTGAAAGAAGTCGTTCAGTTGCTCGGCGACTTCGGGTTTGATCCCAAATTGCTCGATGATCTCTTCTTTGGATTCAACCGATTTTCGGAGCAGCTCCTGCCAGTATTCCATATAATGTGAGTTGTGCAGGCCATTGCCGCCGGCCTCCCGGCAAGCACGGCCCGGCATCGTTTGCCGATGCTGTTTCTGTTGTCATTTACATCACGCCGCACAATTCGCGGCTGTGATGTGCCCTTTTTGATGTAGGACAGGCTTTAGCCTGTCAAAACCCCGGTGGCAGGCTGAAGCCTGTCCTACATTAAGGACTCGAATTAAAACTTTTTTCAACCGCTTAACCGATTCTCTTACCAAAAATCATCAGGTCGTCGCCCGGCTTATAATAGTCCGGGATTTGCGCGAGCAACACGTATCGTTGCTTTATATAGAACGCGCGAGTTCGTTCATAGTTTAATTGACTGCTCGTTTCGGCGATCAGCCAGTATCCGTTTCGCTGCCGGACGAATTGCTCTGCATACGTATCGAGCTCCTTCGCGACGCCCCGGCCCTGAAATTCGGGACGGACGGCAATCCAATACATGTCGTACGTCCCGGCCGTTGCAGGAGTCGGACCGAGCAGAAGAAATCCGGCGATATTGCTATCGACTTCGGTAACATAAGCGAAGTAGTCCTTCTGGTCCGGCTGTTCTACACAAATGTCAATGAGCTCTCTCGCAATTGCAATCTCGGTTTCCGAAAAATTTTTCGTTGCTCGGACTAACTCGATTACCTGCTCGCGATCGTCACTTCGTAATTCACGTATCATTGTCCTGTTTGTTACGAGAAATTTTTATCTCGCAGCATCCTGCTCGATGCACCGGACTCCGATTTGAATTTCCGTCGAGCGATAAGAAACGTGCGCTTCAACGCTCGATAAATTTTCTTCGTTCACCTTTGGCGTTCTTTTCGTCCCAAGTTAATACGATTGTTTTGCTTGTGCATGATCGTTCGCACGTGCGAGCGCCAATTCAAGAATTTCATTTATTGTGCCAGCGTACGTTCTTCCACTCACGCGGGCGGCGCGCATGAAGCCGGCATCCTCGCTGATGTCGGGGTTCGGGTTCGCTTCGAGGACATACAGCCGCTCGCTGGAATCCATGCGAAGATCGACACGGCCATAATCGCGCAGGCCCACGGCGCGCGCCGCCAGCAGTGCGATGCGCCGAGCTTCGGCCTCCACTCGGCTCGGAAGCGTTGCCGGACATCGTGGCACGGTCGAGTGATAGAGCGGTGATTCCTCGATCCACTTCGCTTCATAACTGACGATGCGTGGTTCTCCTTCGGCCATTTTGTCAAAGGTTATTTCCGAGATCGGCAACGTTTCGAGCGTTTCCGGCCCGCCAATTACGCCGATATTTAATTCACGTCCGTCGATAAATTCTTCGACCAGTGCCGGCTGTTCGAATTCACGGAGCACAAAGCGGACCCGTTCGAGTAATTCGTTGTCATTCCGGACGATCGCCCGTGCGTCGATTCCTATGCTTGCGTCTTCATGCACTGGCTTCACGATCAGCGGAAAGCGCAGCGTCGGATCGATCGAGACCTGATCGGATGAAAATAGCTGGTGCTTCGGAGTGGGAATACCATTCGCAACGAAGAGGGATTTGGTGAGTGCTTTATCGAGCGCTAATCCTAATGTGAGAGCAGGGGAGCCGGTGTATGGTATTCCAAACAGTTCGTACATGGCCGCAACGTTCATCTCAAGCTTCGAATTACCGAGAATGGACTCGCAGCAGTTGAAAATAACGTCCGGCTGCTCATTGTTGAGAAAAGAACAAAGTCGCTGCGGGTCATCATTTGCACTGAAGACTATTACTTCATGCCCGTGGTTCGAAAGCGCATCCGCGATCGACTGCATCTGCTGGAGCACACCAAACTCGGACGCATCGACGAACGCGCTCGACGGCGGACGATACGACGGGTCCGACCGCCGAAGCCAGTGGTCTTCTGCAACCGTATTGCGAGGCTCATTATAAATGACAGCGAGTTTCAAAACACGAATTACGAATGACAAATGGGGTTATGTGTTCGTTGTCGTTAACTTATTTTTCATTTGCACCGATAGAAGTGCCCGAACGAAGTATTTGATCTTTAAGAACAAATGCTCTCTTTTCTTGCAAATAATCGCTTAAACAAATAATACGAATAGCAAATGCGTAGCTCTTATCGAGAATAATATTCTGTTTCATTTAGCGCGGAATAAAATTCAATTTGTCATTCGTCATTACTTAGCGTGTTTCGGTTCAAAACGAAATGGAATCCCGTAGCGGTCGCAACCCGATTTCAAAACGGAAAGAAGCATCGACTCGTAGGTATATCCTGCGGCGCGTGCCGCTTTCGGAAAGCAGGAGTTTTCTTCCGGGTTGGGAAGAATACCTGGCAATGGATTTACCTCGATGACATTCGCTCGCCCGCGCGAATCCAAACGGATGTCGATGCGCGCCCAATCGCGGCATTCGAGTACTTCGTACGTTCGCAAAACGATATTCTCGATTTCATCCTGCAATTTTTCGGTTATGTTTGCCGGACACGAGAAAATATTCAGCGGGCGTTCCGCTACATCGTAAACCCATTTCGCCTCGAATGAATAAATATTATTGGCTTCGGGCGGCAGTTCGGAGAAATTAATTTCGACCAGTGGCAATACGGTAGCGTTTTTTCCAGTCCCAATCACTGCTGCCGTGAATTCCCGTCCCGACAAGAATTCCTCCACGATGGCCGGCTGCCGGTATTCGGTAGCGATCCGTTCAATTTCGCGATTCATTTCGTCCAGGGTGGTCACGAATGACGAATTGCGAATTCCCTTCGAAGACCCTTCAGAGATTGGCTTGACGATATAGGGGAAATCCGAACCCGGCAACCGACCGCGGATCGAATCGAGCGGGTGGTAGGTCGTAATAAAACGCGCTACGGGAATGCCGTGATAGGAAAGAATTTCTTTCGTTCGCGCTTTGTCGAGTGCGATTGCGAGTGTCAACGGTCCCGAACCGGTATATGGAATGCCAAGCATTTCGAGCAGCGCGGGAAATTGTGCCTCGCGAACGGCGCCGATAAATCCTTCGGCCAGATTAAAAACAATATCGAAGTCCTTAATCATTAACCGGTCAACCGCAATATCGGGCATGGCCTGCACGACCTCGACTTCTACGTCGGAGTGCGACGCAAGCGCTTTGCGCACCGCCTCGATCGTCTCCGGAGCATCCCACTCCGCATAAAGATCGTCGAGCGTGTATTGCGGATAACGTATCGAGGCCGATCGGTTTTTTTCGTCCGGCCGCACACTGGAAGGTTTGATGTTCACTAAGAGTCCTACTCGCATACGTTCTTCTGAAGCGTTGAATGTTTATGATGACAGGCGGAATAAAAAATCAGTCTAAAAAACACTATTTGAAATCGGAAGTCAAGCCTTTCAAAATGATTGTGGATAAAATATTCATTTGTGTAAAACTTTGCCCTATTAGAATTAAACTATTACAATTGGAATTTCCTTGATGAATCATACGTAATTTTGAAATATGAAATACGCAGTCATCCTGTTCTTCCTTCTCACTCCAACGGTAACAACGCAAGCGCAGATACATTTTTCTTCGGACGAACGTAAGATCATTACGCTGACGGACGAACGGCGCGGCGCCGATAGTCTTCTCGTATATCTTTCGTCTCCGGATACCTCGGTCGCATGGCGGGCTGCGATCGGAATTGGAAATATTGGTGATACGACGGTTCGTGCAGCGTTGCTCGACCGTCTGATTCACGAGACACGTCCGAATATTTCCGATGCAGAAGCATTTGCCATTGGCCAGCTCGGCGCCGATGAACGGATGTTTGCAAGGCTTATGAGTGAAACTGCCGAGCACCCATCGCTCGCGAAATTGATTGCACTCGCTCGTGTGGCAAAGGGCGACCAGGTTAATTCGGTAGCAAAGCTTGTAGGAAAACTCGTATCGGTTCAAAAAATCGATCACGTATCGGAAGCGAAAGCATACGCAGAGGTATCACTGCATAAACCTTCCTATCCAACGATGATGGACGACGTCGAATCGCTTGCCGCCGATAACGATCCGGAAATTCGCTGGCGTGCAGCGTATGTCTTCGCTCGAGCCGGCGATTCTGCCGGGCTTAGTGCTCGATTGCCGCGCATCAAAGATCTACTAAACGATCAGGGAACGCCGTATGCCCGCATGTTTGCTGGCACCGCGCTTGGCCGGATGCACGACGCAACTGCGGAGGCGATACTATATCGCGCATATAAAGGTGAGGAGGATTGGCGCGTGCGCGTCAATATTCTGAACGCATTCCTAAAATTTCCGGTGCTCGATTCGGAGATCTACGAGATTCTCCAACGTGCGACGCTCGCCGCCGTTGCCGAAGATCCGAACGCCATTCATGTCGGGCTTACCGCACTGCAAGTCCTCGAACAATTTATCGCGTGGCGGAAAGTCCCCCCTGGACGCATGCCCGATCTTCGAGCGTGGCTGGATGAATTCAATGGCGTCGATGGCAAACATGAAGACCTTGCGAAGATTGTCCTCGCGACCGCTACGCTCTCTGCCGCTCGGGTCCATACACCAACATTAATGACCGCCATTCAGAATTTTGCGCTATCGAACGATGTGTTGCAGCGCGACCTTGCGGTGATGTCTGCCGGATTAGTGGCGGATACCACCTACTTTTTCGATGCGCTCGAAAGCATGCCGCATGTTTCACCCGGCGAGCAGCTTGCTCGTCTCCAGGCGCTCGATACGATGTGGCAACGGGCCAAGCACGACACCACTTATATGCAGCAAATCACAAAAGCGCACTATGCAAATATTTACCGGTATCTGCTTATTCGCGTCAGCGATGTCAATCCGAATCCCGGCGTTGTAGTAACGGCACTTTCGAACTTGCGCGATTCTACTATTATCATTGACACGATGTTTCATAACGAAGCTGTGCGCTATCTTTTAAAGTATCTTCGCGCGTTCGACGAGCAGCGATTTCGCGATCAACTGTTTTCCGCAGTGCTGGCGACTGGCTGGCTTCGGGCTTCATCCCAACGAATAGTCCAGACGCTCGAAGTCGATTACGATTCAGCGCGAAGCTGGCGTGACCAGGTGTTAATGGACTCTATTAAATGGGCGCTTCGGGCGCTCGGCGCGCCAGTCCGAAGTCTCAAACCGGCACTTCCTCGCGTGAGCCATATCGATTGGGGGACGCTCGAAAGCATACCCAACCGTATGGTTATCAACTTCGAGCACGGCACAACCGAACTTCGGCTGCTTACGTATTATGCGCCGCTCACGGTGTTAAATATAGTCAAGCTTGCAAAGGAACAACTGTTTACGAATACGATCGTGCATCGCGTCGTCCCGAATTTTGTAATTCAGGGAGGCGACCCAACCGGCACGGGATATGGCGGGCCCGGTTTTACGATACGCAGTGAATTCACTCCGCTTGAATACGATCGAGAAGGAGTCGTTGGTATGGCAAGCGATGGGAAGGATACTGAGGGATCGCAATGGTTTATCACCGAATCGCCGACGCCGCATTTGGACGCCCGCTATACGATCTGGGCGACAGTCGTTACAGGAATTGGAACGGTGATGAGTGTAAATCCCGGCGAACATGTCGATACGATGATTCCATTTCGATAATCTTCTTTTTTAATAATCCGCTTGCAAATCGTGTAGGCCCATGTCTCTGAAAATACTTGAGGACATTCAATCGAAAGCCCGATCGGGCCTGAAGCGAATCGCTTTGGGCGACGCCTTCGATGACCGGATGGTCCTGGCTGCGCGCGAAGCGACAGATAGGTCACTTGCCCACATGGTTCTGATCGGTGATCCGTATCTTATCGAACGCACCGCCGAGCGATCTGGAGTTTCGCTCGATGGTATCGAGATAATTTCACCTGGAATGTATGAAGAACTCGAAAAACTTGCGACCCATTATTTTAAGCGTCGAAAAGGCAAGGTCGCTTCTATTAAGGATGCAATGGAAGAGGCTGCAAGTAACGACTTGCTCTTTGGATCGTTACTGACCGGGGCGGGTATGGTCGATGGAATGCTGGCCGGGTCGTTATCGAGCACAGGGGATGTGCTTCGTGCCGCATTAAAAGGCATTGGAATTGCTCCGAAAGTTTCCGTGCTTTCCAGCATGTTTTTGATGTGTTTTCCAGCTATTCAAACTATCCGCGAGCACGAATTCGTGCTCGGGTTCGGTGACTGCGCGGTGTTGCCCGATCCGAATGCCGAACAACTTGCGGACGTTGCTATTTCTACCGCGCGCACGTATCGCGCGCTTACCGGAAATGAACCGTATGTTGCGATGTTGTCGTTTTCGACTAAAGGAAGCGCAGTTTCTCCTTCCACCCAAAAAGTAATTGAAGCCAGTGCGATCGCACATGCAAAAGCGCCGGAGCTTTCGATCGATGGAGAGTTGCAATTCGATGCCGCGTTCGTACCCGACGTTGCCGCGCGAAAGGCGAAGAATAGCACCGTCGCAGGCCGCGCTAACGTATTTATTTTTCCAAACCTCGATGCCGGTAACATCGGGTATAAACTGGCCGAGCGGTTGGGGATGGGGGAGGCCATTGGACCTGTTTTACAAGGGCTTGCCCACCCCATGAACGATCTATCCCGTGGCGCGCATGTTAGCGACATTGTAAATATGATCGCGATTACTTCGCTACAGGCTGCATCCGTGGAAACAGCGCCGATTATAGCATGAATATTTTAGTAACGAATGACGATGGTATCAACTCGCCGGGCATTTATGCACTTGTACTTGCCTTGCGCGAGATCGGTGATGTGATCGTTATGGCGCCGCTCGGCGAGCAATCGGCTGTCGGACACGCGCTGACCGTGAGTCTGCCACTTCGCGTAACGGAGTTTCATAAAGATGGAGCATTTTTTGGCTTTGCCGTTAGCGGCACGCCCGCCGATTGTGTGAAGCTTGCACTTCGTACTTTTTTAGATGAGCGCAAAATTCCGATGCCCGATATTGTCGTCAGTGGCATCAATCACGGCCGTAACACTGCGGTGAATATTATTTATTCGGGAACGGTGAGTGCGGCAACGGAAGCGACCGTGCTCGATGTGCCCGCGATCGCCGTTTCGCTCACGACGTATCACCCCGACGCCGATTTCGGACCCGCCGCCGAATTTATGAAACGGTTTACTCCGCATGTAGCTGAGATGGGATTGCCGCGAGGGACGTTGCTAAATGTGAATATCCCGGCTGTCGAGCGTCACGAAATTCGCGGAGTCTCCTATACGAAACAAGGCTCATCGTTTTGGGAAGATGAATTCGAGAAGCGGGTCGATCCGCAGGAGCGCCCGTATTACTGGCTCAAAGGACGCTATATATTAGAAGATAAAGATAGCGACATCGATGATATTGCAATTCGTGAAAACCGAATTAGTATTACACCGATTCATTACGATCTTACGAATTACGAATATCTCGATACGCTGAGGAAGGAATGGCCTCAAGCGTTTTGAACCTGGATTACGCTGATTAACGGATAATGATTATTAAAGAAGCGTACCGCACTATTACTCGCACGTTCGGAATTTGGACGATGAGCGTATTCACGTTCGCCATTGCGCTTGGCGTGGCGGGACTGTTTCTGTTGCTGGCATGGCAGGCGCATTCCAGTATGCAGCGTTTGCGGTCGAGCCTTTCGATCGAAGCATTCTTCGATCCGGCGACTGCTTCCGAAAATGCGTCGGGTATTGCAGAACGCGAAATCAAGCCTCTGGACGGAGTCGCTACCATGACATTTGTATCGAAAGAACAGGCGCTAATCGATTACGCAACATCTTCGGGTGAGGACATATCGTCGGTGCTCGGGATGAACCCGCTCCCGGCAAGTGTCTCGATTCATTTGCGCGATCCCTCGGTCGCTTCCGCAAAAGCGATGATGGAAAAGCTGCGAGCGGTTAGAGGTATTGCGAATGTTCAAAGCGATTTGGGGTTGCTCTCCGCGATGTCTGAGAGGGCCAGGTCGCTCGATGTTATCGCCGTTCTTTTAGGA